>JAQBYJ010000047.1 GCA_027622555.1 Verrucomicrobiota bacterium | reverse complement strand
GTAGCTAGACACTTTCAAGCCCAAAATAAAGGGTTTCAGCGATACGGAAAGAATTTGTCCTGCACCCGCCAGTCTCGGGCACTTCGTTGTCATTCGCCAAACTGTACTTTATTTTGGCCTTCTTGAAAAATGGTGGAAGCGTGGCAATCTGCTTTTCGGGAAGCCCGCATTCGGCCTTTATGTTGTCCGCGATAGCATCGGGATTTGACCATTCAGCGACTGGCGAGACGAGAAGTTCGCCAAAGGCTGTTGATACGATTGAAGAGATCAAAAGGAGGAAGATTAGCGATGATTTCATTTTCCTTCTATACGTAAAACTCCAAATTCATACAAGACATTTATCTCTAGGGGCAAGTTTCAAACGGGTGCGTCCACGGCTTCGGAATTCGCTTCGTGGACTCGCTCCCGAGCCGTGGCTGAATAAACCCGGCCTTGTCAGGAAGATCATAAAGCTTGAGGGGCAAACTGGCTTAGGGTTTAACCTCAAGCTGTGAATAAAGAGGAGCGTATTCAGAAGTTCTTACATCGGGTTCAATTTGGGGATCTATCTCCTTCGTATCTGGAGCAATTAATCCAAATGGCCCGTGACGAGGATCTGCAGGGTAAGGGTTTGAGGGTCAAACCTGATAAGGTTGGTGATGTAACTTCTGCTGTACTTAATAGAGAGGGAGGCGGTAGCGCACTGTTGCATGCAAGGCAGAATCTGATCGTTTGCGGGATACCGTTGGTGCCCGCAATATTACAAGCTTACGATGCCGGGTTGGAATTCGTGCCGTCGGTGGAAGATGGAGCACCTGTCGTCACCAGAGAGTCTCTGGGCCTTATTAAAGGGCCGGTTACAAAACTGTTGATGGCAGAACGGGTGCTTTTGAATTTCCTTCAATTTCTTTCGGGTGTCGCGACAGAAACAGGCAAATACGTTGATGCATTGGGCAGTTCTTCCACGCGCGTTCTCGATACACGTAAAACAACTCCAGGCTACCGGATGCTCCAAAAATATGCAGTTGCTTGTGGTGGTGGATGGAATCATCGATTGGGGCTATTTGATCGAGTGATGCTTAAGGACAACCATCTTGCCGCTGACAATTCACAAACGGGTGAACCTTTAACCCATCTGGTGAAGCGTTCCAGAGAACAAAATCCAACCCTGCTCATCGAAGTTGAAGTAGATATCCTGGAGCAAGTCCCGGCGGTTCTCGCAGCCGCACCCGATAAAATCATGCTGGATAATTTTTCAATCGACGCACTGAAACAAGCGGTAGCCCTGATTGGAGACCAAACCTGCACCGAAGCAACCGGCGGCATCACTTTGGAAACCTTGCCAGAATACGGCAAACTGGGGCTCGATTTCATTTCAACGGGAGCCTTGGTTCATAAGGCCGGCTGGGTGGATATCGGATTAGATTGGGAATAATACATGTCACATACAGACACGAGCTCCATTACCATTCTTAAAGCCCTTCTGAACGCAAAGGATGGCTTTGTTTCTGGAAATAAATTGGCAGAACAGCTTGGTGTGAGCCGGGTAAGCGTTTGGGGACGCATGGAACAACTCCGGAGCCAGGGTTTTGAATTTGAGGCGGTTACCAGGAAAGGGTACCGGATCCTAAAAAAACCTGAATCGTTAAATGCATTACTGACAACAGCCTACCTCTCAAACCCGGACCAATGCCCGGAAATCATTTTTCTTTCAACCATCGACAGCACGAATGACCACACGAGTCGGCTCCTGGCGAACGACTATGAGGCACCTTTTTTTGTCCTTTCAAATCAACAAACTTTGGGCCGGGGCCGCATGGGCCGCCAATGGCATAGCCCGCCATCATCCAATCTGTACCTAAGTTTTGGCAGTCGTCCGAATGCTCGCCCCGACAGGATGCAGCTATTTACCCTTTGGATGGGTGTCTACGTGGCAAGATACCTGAAAAGTTGGTTGAAGGCAGCTATCGGCGTAAAATGGCCGAATGACATTTATTATGAAGGCAAAAAATTGGCCGGAATGCTGACTGAAGCACGGGTGGATTCAGACTCATTGCGGGAACTGGTATTCGGAATTGGACTGAATGTTAATCAAACCCAAGCTGATTGGCCGGTTAATCTTAAAAAAACGGCAACGAGTTTGAGGGAACTTACCGGCCGAAAACTGGACCTTAATAAAACCGCCGCACTTTTGATTGAGGCCATTTACAGCGGCTATGAATCATTCATCGCAGGTAACATAAGAGAGACTTTCGAAACCATGTGGCCAGAATTTGACATTCTAAAAGGTAAATCCATAGAAGTTGAAACACGGGACGGCATCCTTGAGGGGATCGCTTCCGGCCTGGATAACAGAGGGTCACTCATCCTTATGAAACGGGATCGAAAACTGACTACGCTCAATTCCGGAGATGTGCATATCAAGACGCAGTAAAAGATCTGCCACCATCCAAAATCGACATTGCCAAATGAAGCTGGCCAGCCTTCTCTAACTATTTCTTATCCTGATGGAAGACTCCGTCGAATACAGCATTGAGGTTAAAAACCTTACCAAACAGTATGGCCGCATAACGGCGATCCAAGATATTTCCTTTTCACTTAAGAAAGGAGAGATCGTAGGTTTCCTGGGCCCTAATGGTGCGGGCAAAAGTACGACGATGAAGATCCTCACCGGTCTTATTTCAGCAAACAGCGGTTGTGCTTACATTTGCGGCATTCCCGTTGCGACTCATCCGGAGGAGATAAAGCGCAAGATCGGTTACATGCCCGAAAACAATCCACTTCCGGTGGATATGCGGGTTGGCGAGTATTTAAAATTTCGTGGGAAGCTCAAAGAGATGTCTGGCAGAAAGCTGCGCAAGCGCATCGACTATGTCTTGGAGCTCTGTGACCTGACCCAAGCCAGGAAGCGCGTAATTGAAGGTTTATCAAAAGGCTACCGACAACGGATTGGAATTGCCGAAGCCATTCTCTCGGAACCGGAGGTGATCATCATGGACGAACCGACTATCGGCCTGGATCCTCACCAAATCCTGAAGATTCGAGACCTCATAGGAACGCTGAGGGGCCGAATGAGCGTGATTATTTCCAGCCACATTTTACCAGAAATCGAACTCACCTGTGACCGGGTTATCATCATCAATCGCGGTTTTGTCGTAGCAGCGGGAACCCCGGGCGAGCTCCGCAAAGAGTTTCTTCCAGAGTGTTCCTACCAGTTGGAAATCACTGGGCCCGTTAAAGCGCTTGAGCCTGAAATAAAATTCGTCTGCCCGAAGTTAAACATCATTTCCAGTGAACCCATTCCAGGATCCACCATGAATCGGATCGCTCTCGAAGGACCTGCTGAAAAGGACATTGGAGAAAAATTAATCAAGCACCTCTCATCCTTACCCCACTTAACCCTTCGATCTTTACATAGCACTGAAGCCACTCTGGAGGATATCTTTCTAGCAGCGACCAAACGGTCCTGGGAGGTTTTGGCCGATCAACCGGAAAGACTCACAGCGGTCCCTTTTCAAAAGAATGAGCCCGTTGCCGTAGTGGAGGAGGAAAAAGAAGGCTAAGCCACATATCTCACCAGATGCTCACAAAATTAAGAAAAGTAAAAGGAATGAACGACTTGCGGTTTTATAACAAATTACACTCTATGAACATCTATTTTGCGCGCATCTTCGGGCTGAGATGCCGAGTATTCCTCCCTCCCGGCTTAGTTACGCACAGCAGTGCGCGCCTTCGCCTATCGGTCGTCAGCCTCAACATCTCAACTCCGTGAGAAATGCGGGCTAAGCCATGAAACACTTTTTCACTCTTTTAAAACATGAACTGAGAACCATTCTTCTTAGTCCGACTACCTACCTGGCCGCATTTTTCTTTCTCATCATCATGGGAATGGTTTACCAATTCGTATTGGAGGGTTATAACAAGGAACCTCAAGAGATGCTCCCCTCGAACATCTTTCTGAATGCTTTTTACATACCGGTTGTTTTTCTCGTACCATTGCTCACTATGCGCAGCATTGCGGAAGAACGGCGCCAGGGATTGATGGATAGTTTACTGACGACTCCGATTACTTCCATCGAGTTGGTGGCAAGTAAGTTTTTTGCCGCCTATTTACTCTATGCAGGGCTCTATGGGCTGACTTTGGCCTTCCCTGCCATCACCTACTATTTCTTCCCCGACGATCGCATTCTGGATAAAGCGAGTTTGATCGGTGGCTATTCCTTTATCTGTGTCAGCGGTCTTCTTTTTACCAGCATCGGGATTCTTGCCAGCTCGGTTACTCGCAGTCAGTTGATTGCAGGTATTTTCAGTTTCACCCTGTTATTTGGGCTTCTGTTTGGAGAAAATGCCCTGGGTGGAATCGCAGGTGGCTACCTCGATCGCTTTATTATTCTGGGTTCGTTTCTCGAATTTATTCAAATAAACGGGCATGTGGAGGATTTCAGCCGAGGGGTAATTGATACGCGTCCCATTGTTTTTTATTTAAGCAGTACGATGATAATGCTGAGTATCGCTGTGTTGGCCGTAGATCATAAACGTTAACCAAGAACCATGTCTAAACTAGAAGATTTCAAGTATAGTCGCTGGGTCAATCGAGGGAATTCTCTTTTCCAGCTTTTCTTGGTTATCGCGCTATTTATCGGCCTCAACATCCTCTCGTTAACTCATTTCAAACGTTATGATATTACTGAAGATCGCAAATACGCTTTGTCCCCAGAAACGGTTTCTTATATTCAAGAACTGACGGAGCCTATTCGGATTATAGTAACCATGAACGGCGATGAAAATAGTTCGGAGATGGGCCCCTATTATAGCGACATCAAAAACTTGGTTAAAGAATACCAATATGCAGCCCAGGCAACAGGTGCAGGGCCCATTCAGGCAGAATTCATAAACGTCTACCAGCAACGTCGGCTTGCTCAAGAGCTGGTGGAAGAATTTGGAATCAGCCAGCCGAACCTGGTTATTTTTGCTTCCGAAACCAAGCACCACTCGGTGGTCATTGATGAGCTGTACGAATCGGAAAAACTGGAGAAGACTGCTTTTCGGGGCGAACAGATGTTTACCTCCGCCATTCTCGATGTTTCGAGCCCAAAAGAAAATTCCATTTACTTTCTAAAGGGCCACGGCGAACGGGATCCAAATAGCGTAGATCCGATCGTGGGGCTTTCCCAACTGGCTCAGCAATTGGAACAAAGGAACTTTCAAGTAAAACCGTTGGATCTGACAGTTCCGGAGTCGCGGATTCCCGAGGATGCCAACCTGGTGGTTTTGGCCGGGCCAAGGCAACCGCTAATGGCTAGAGAAGTTAACATTTTAAAAGACTATTTAAATGAAAACGCGGGAAGGCTCATCGTTTTAATAGATCCAGCGATCAATAACAACTTGGGCGACCTGTTTTACCACTGGGGAATTCTCGCCGAAGATATGGTGGTGTGGGATACTGGCTCGGATTCTTTGATGCCTGGAGGAGATTTCTTAATCAGGCGTTTTGATCCTGATCACCCTATCACTGAATCAATCGCAAAAAACAGCGAATCGGTCGTGGTAGGTCTTTCACGGCCCATTCGAGCAGACATCGGTGCACCATTAGACGACAGACTTTCCGTAAAGCCAATTGTAGGCGGTTCCGAAACCAGCTGGGGAGAACGATTTTACCGTGACTCGAAATCGATTGGTTATGACCACGGAGTGGATTTGAAAGGACCTGTCAGCATCGCGGTGGTTTCTGAACGAAGTATTTCATCCGAACTCGGAATAGATATTCCAGGAGGTCGTCTGGTGGTATTTGGCACATCCGAGATCATAACAAACAGTCGACTCACCATTCTGGGAAACTTTACGCTATTCCTGAATACCATAAACTGGTCCTTGGATAGGAATAACCTTTTATCCATCGAGCCTAAACCCATTGAGAAACTCCACATAACCCTGAGCCAGGAGGAGATGTCCAAATTGCGATTAGCCATAATGCTAATTCTTCCTTGTTGTTCTGCGATATTTGGAACGTTTATATACTGGCTGCGTCGAAGCTAATTTCACTACTCATGAGAAAACAACTCACAGTCATCCTGATTTTGTTAAACCTTGTTGTAGTGGCGCTTTTCTATCTGTTTGAACGACCAGGTCCTGATGATGACATAAAGGCTAAACGAAAGATTTTTGGGGAAGAAGCGGTCGACATAGATTACATCCGAATCTCAGGAAGCTCATTAGGGCCCGACCGGGTGCTGAAGAAGGTGGAAAACAACTGGCACCTCACATCGCCCATTGAATGGCCCGCGAACTTTTTTGCAGTGGGTCGTATTCTGAACCAGATCACCTTCCTGGAAAAGGAAACCAGTTTTTTAGTCTCTGAGCTCCAAGCAGCTGGCCGGGATTTGGCAAGTTATGGACTCGAAGAACCGCAAATGAAGCTGGAGTTCGGTAAAGGAATAGCACGTACCTCCATCACAATTGGTTCGTCAACAGAAGTAGGAAACCGGATATACATCCTCTCACCCGATCAAAAAGAAATTATGGTTATCCAGCGGGGTCTATTCGACAGCCTCTTGGTCGACCTGGGTAATTTACGCAGCCAATCGGTTTTCGATATCCCTCTGTTCGAGGTCCAAACTATTAGTTTACAGAAGTCCTACCCCACTCCATTACGGATAAGAATTTCGCGTTTCGGAGAAGACTGGCGTTTCGAGATTCCTTTTAAAACCAGGGCAGACCGCGCTGAAGTGGAAATGGTTATCAACGGCCTGAACAGTTTGAGCGTACAAAGCTTTGAGACCAATCCTGAGCCGGATCTCAGCATTTATGGCCTGGATAACCCAAAATTGTATTTGACGATCGAAGCCACAGATAAAAGACAGACCATTCTAATCGGGAAACAATTGGCAGGCACAGAAGGAGACGCGCTTTATTATGCCAAAGGGAGCGAGAATGGGACCATATTCACCATTCCCGGTCTGTTGATCGATCAAAATTTGAGCAACGCCCAGGAGGAGCTTCGCGAGAGGCAGTTTGTAAAGTTCGACCCCAATAGCCTCAGCACTATAGAAATAACCCAGTCGAACCGGTCCGTCTCCTTGCAGAAATTGGAAACAGGTACCTGGCAAGTAATTCGAAGAGATGAGGACGGTAGTGTAACCGCGGAAGTTGCGGACACTAAAAAATTGGCCAATATGATGAGTACGCTCTACATATTGAGGGCACAAAGTTTTATTTCAGACGCCCCTTCAAATGCAGATTTGGAGACCTACGGATTTACCGACCCGCAACGCACGATACAGTTAAAAGGAGGCACACCACTGAAGCTACTTGTTGGGGATTTGGTTCCTGGAAATTCCAGACATGCGTATGCCAAACTGGAGCAGGAGCCGTTTATTTATGAAATCGACACTTCGATTTTGTCTGAATTTCACACACGCCCATTCAATTACCGTTTACGAATTCTCCACCAAGAACCTGAAGACGCCAAATTGGTTGGAATGACCGTCCTGGAGCTTGCTAGCGATACGACCGTGTACAATGCGGTTCTCAATGAAGTAACTCCGACCTGGAAAGCGATCGCAGCAGCTAACCAATCGGACGAAGAAGGACGCGAGAGCTTGCTCTCATTGGTCAGTCAATCGAAGTCCATTGAAGCGCGTGAGTTTATCGAAGAAGACTTCGATAAGGTGCCATGGAAATACCGATTGGATATGCATTTTAAATCCTCTGAAAATTCGAATACTTCTTCCTGGACGACCCCACTGTGGGTCACTGAACGTCTTACCGGTACAAACACAATTGGTGGGATCAAATCCGAAGGTGGTGTCTTTTATACGACCCAAGCATTCGCTGATGCTTTTTTTAAACTCACTTTTGCGCGCTTTGACCCCGGTCCCGAAACAGAACCCGCACCTGAATCATTGCCTCCCGATGTACCACCCTCTGTTGAACCTGAACCGGTAACCCCACCGAGTCAGTAAACTACCTTACCGTATTCTCAATGCGGAGACTAGAACCAGCCAACATTTAGGCTAACTTATCATGTCTTACCTTGCTAAGAAAAACCGTTCATTTACGAGGCGGTGTTTTATCAAGTTTCAGAACGTGATCATGTTCTGCCTGACGTTCACTTTATTGTTACTTTTAACAGGGTTGGGGCTGAGCATATATTACGATGAAATTCCGGTCCCTCAGCGTATACTCGAAATCGTAAACGCCAAAATCAAGGAACAGGGGCTAACTCTGAAGTACGAAAAAATCATCCTCGATTTTAGAGGAGACCTCCTTATCAAAAAAGCCCGTCTATCCTTCGATAAGTCAGGAGAAACTGCACTCGAAGTAGATCAACTATACCTCGACATCAACTACGCGTCTTTATTTCTGGGAAGGATTCCTTTAAATAACCTGGAGCTCGACAACGCACGCATTTATTACCCTGCCATCGTATCTCCCACCGGCACCAACCAACGGATGTTGGACAAAGTGAATTTGGCACTTTCCAGACGATGGACAAAATGGAATCTCAAATATCTGACCGCTAAAATTCAACATCTCGATATTGTGGCGAGTGGTGATTTGAGCGCACTATTTGCAATTCTTGGTCAAACAAAACCCAAAGAGAAAACCAAAGATCCTTACCTCCAATATTTGCAGATAGCGCGGTCAGTATCCGACCAATCAAAATTTCTGGATATGTTTGATGCGCCGAAGGTAGAGATTATTTTCAATAGTCCTTCCAAAGCGGAGTTCTCCGCGGAGATCATAACCCATATCGAGGGTTTTGAAATAGACGAAATGCCCGAGGTTCAGGGTATTCGGGCTCAGACAAAGCTCCAACTGTTACCCGAACTTCAATTTCAAGAGGCCCTTCAACTATCCGCAAATTCTATTGATCAGCAAGAACAGCAAGTAACTGTTCAACAGGTCGAACTATCTGCCTTTAATAATCAAGTTTTCCGCGGTATTCAAAGTGTGTTCCCTCTGAAGGTTGAGTTAACAACCGGGCCTATCGATATCCAGGGAACAAAAATTGATCAGGCAGTATTCACTGGTAAAATACTCAACCAGAATGAGGTTGAAGGAACCCTTTTAGTTTCTCTATATGAAGGTGTGCTGGAGGCTGCGGTCAATGGCAACTGGAAGGAACAAACGGGCGAAGGGTCGTTGTCCGGATTCATCAATCTTGAGCGTATTTTCGACAGACCCGAATTCGATCATTTATGGAAGCTGCGTTGGTCTAAACAACACAAGCCTGTATACCTCGATGTAGTATTTTCCTATCCTGGAAAACTGGAGAATGCTGCAGCAACCTTTCGGGTGGAAACAAGGGATATTGATATAATCAAAACACCATTCCAGTGGGCGCGGGCACGTGGCACTCTGGCCGGTACAACAGTTGACGTGTATCAACTTGAAGGTGGAGGAAATGGAAACGATCTTCTTTGCACCTTTGTCCAAGATTTAAAAAATCCCTTTTACCGATTCACCATGGCAGGGCGATTTCGCCCTCACGACATCGATGTATGGTGGAGAGATTGGTGGAAAAAGACCTTCGATTATTTGGAAATCAAAGGCGAATTACCCTGGATGGATATGTCCATTCGCAATACCTTTAAGTTTAAAAAGCAGCTTACGCTGTTTGGTTACTCAGAAGCAGAAAATGTAAATTTGAAAGGGATGCACTTCGACAAAGCTTCGGCCAAAATGTTTATCAGACCCAATTACATCGATGTTTTAGAACTGAATCTTGAAAGACAGGAAGGAAAAGCTACTGGCGAACTCCAAAGGCATCTCGAAACAAGCAAATTAAAAAATGTGATCGTGGACATTGATTCGAATCTGGATCTCGAACTCTCAATGAATTTATTTGGTGAAAACGGTTTAAAAATTATCGAACCGTATACCTGGACGGCAAATCCCGGCCTTTCTATTGTTGGGGAATTCAATTTTGAGAATGATTCAAACTGGCAAGACCTGTTGATTGAGATTGAGACTGACCAGTCAATGACCTTCTACGATTTCCCGTTTGATAGCTTGGAGGTTAAATGTCATTACGACCACGGTGACGTACTGCTCGACACAATTAATTTTGGTTTTGCTGGAGGGAAAGGCGAAGGAGAAGCGTCCTACCTAAAACAGAATGACCTCTCCTTCTTACTCTTCGATTTCGATATTGTAGATGCCGAGTTGAAAGAATCCCTCATACGCCTAGCAACTGTTAAGGGGCCGAAACCTGAAAGCATTGAAAATTCAGCTGCGCCAAAAAGCAAATTAGATTCTTTACAAGGAAAACTGAATATTCATGCCAGTGGCATTTCGCCTGCCGGATCCGGGTTAGATCGCGTCATGGCTAAAGGTAATATTGAAATCACGGAGGGCAATCTTGCCCAGATTCCGCTCTTTGGCCCGCTTTCGGCTCTGATGCCATTTACGAAATTGCATTTAACCACTGCCAAATCCTTCTTTGCCTGGGATGAGGGCAAAATGACATTCCCCGATCTGGTTATGACGGGAAGCACTGCCCGCCTCGAAGGTGTAGGAGACTTTTATACAGGTAGCTCCGACCTGGACTTTCAAGTTAGAGTAATGCTCCTCCGTGAAACCGACATACCGTTGATTTCCAATATTATAATGCCAATTTTCGACCCTGTGAGCAAAATGGCCGCAGTTAACCTGAAAGGCAGCCTTTCTAACCCGCAATGGCGCTTTGCAATGAGTCCGTTAAACTTCTTCGACAGTAAGCCGGATGAATCTAATAAAGACACAAAAACAGAGCTACTTGACTTCGAATTCCGAAAATAAAGGAAAAACTTGCAGAATTGCCCAAATTCACAAGCATCCGCTGACCTGATTTTTGTGGATATTTTGATCTTTGCCTATAAAGCTGGCCTTCTACAATTTGCGTAAAAGAATAAGAACCCTTAGAAACAATACCTACCAACAAAGAGCCCACTTAACTATTTAGATGGGACGCAAAACTTTAACCAACATATAAAATTGGACCTAAAGCAGATAAAACAAATCATTGAGGTCATGAAACGTTCCTCACTCACGGAGTTCGAGATTGAGGAAGAAGGCCTTAAACTACGCATTTGTCGTAGCGACGAAAATAAAGGCCATGGCGGTCCTACTGTGCCACACTATCCAGCTCCTGTGCCCATCGCCTACGCTCCGCAACCTGCAGAAGAAGCGGTGCCTCAGGCACCAGCGGCAGAAGAAGAAAAGGGAATCGTTGTGATCAAATCACCCATGGTGGGCACTTTCTATCTGGCACCTTCACCCGAAAGCCCTCCATTTGTGAAAGTAGGAGATACGGTCAACAATGACTCACCCGTTTGCATAATTGAAGCCATGAAGGTGATGAATGAGATCCCGGCAGAGCTTTCCGGAGAAATTAAGCAAATCCTTTTGGAAAACGGAGACTCCGTAGAATACGGACAACCGCTCTTCAAGGTAAAGCAGCCCTAATCGGTCCTTTCCATGATCAATAAGATCCTAATCGCCAATCGTGGCGAAATCGCACTTCGCATTGTTCGTGCCTGCCGTGAGTTGGGCATTAAAACCCTCGCCGTCTATTCTGAAGCGGACGAACAGTCGTTGCATGTCCAGCTGGCCGATGAAGCTATTTGCATAGGTCCAGCCGCCGCCAGCCAAAGCTATTTAAAGTCCGACCGTATCATAAGTGCAGCGGAAATCTCGGACGTTGACGCTATTCACCCAGGCTACGGATTCCTTTCTGAAAAAGCGGATTTCGTTGAACAATGCGAATCCTGCAAAATCATATTTATTGGCCCGAATTCATCCATCATCCGGAATATGGGAGACAAAGCATTGGCGATCGAGTCAATGCGGAAAATCGGAGTTCCAACCGTTCCAGGGAGCAACGGGGTAATAAAGGATGTAAAGGAAGCCGTTAAAATAGCCGAATCCATAGGATATCCAGTTCTTATAAAAGCCGTTTCAGGGGGAGGAGGTAAGGGCATGCGCGTTGCGCATAACAGTGTCGCATTTGGCAAAGAGTTTGAGTCTGCACGTAACGAGGCTGAAAAAGCTTTTGGAGACTCGTCGGTTTACCTCGAAAAATTTATTGTAAATCCGAGGCACATTGAATTTCAAATCCTAGCCGACAATCATGGAAACGTAATCCATCTAGGGGAGCGGGATTGTTCTGTTCAACGGAGACATCAAAAATTAGTCGAAGAAGCACCATCGCCGTTTCTATCTGAAGAACTTCGCCAGGAAATGGGGGCCGTCGCGGTCAAAGCAGCCAAGGCAGTTGGTTACACCAATGCAGGTACCATTGAGTTCCTTGTCGATGAAAGCGGGAACTACTACTTCATCGAAATGAATACCCGTATTCAGGTGGAGCATACTGTGACTGAAGAAGTCACCGATATCGACCTCATTAAAGAGCAAATCCGTATCGCCGATGGACAACACCTTCGCTTTAAACAAGAAGATATTGTGATTAATCGGCACGCCATAGAGTGCAGAATCAATGCCGAAGATCCGCTGCGAAATTTTGCGCCCTGTCCGGGAACCATTGGCCTCTATTACCCACCAGGAGGGCATGGAGTCCGCTTGGACTCGCACATCTACGGCGGCTACCAAGTCCCTCCCCATTACGATAGTATGATCGGAAAGTTAATTACTTATGGTCGTAGTCGTGAGATCGCGATGGACCGGATGTATCGAGCCCTTGGGGAATTTATTATCACAGGGATCAAAACGACAATTCCCTTTTCTAAAGCAATCATGCAGGATCCAGTATTCAGAAGCGGCCAGGCTACAACCAAGTTTGTAGAAGACTTTATAGAACGCTCGAATTTGGATGCATTGACACAATCGAATCATAACCTCGAATAATCATGGACACCGCTAAAACGGATACAAAAAAAATTCCATCTATCACTACCGAAGAAACACATTCGTTGGGTGAGATCAAAATCAATCACGCCGTAGTTGCCAACATCGTGCGACTATCCGCACTTGAAAACCCCGGCGTTTACGCCGTTGCCGGAAGCTTTGTTGACGGTATCGCGGAAATCTTTTCCAAAAAAGAAGCTTCACAAAGCGGAGTCCGAGTCACTGAGAACGAAAACAGCAATTACCTCATAGAGATCAGGCTGATTCTAAATTATGGCGTGGAGTTGGCCAAATGTGCCTACGATATACAATTGGCCGTAAAGGACCGTGTAGAAAATATGACCGGAAAACTGGTTGAGCGGGTCGATGTCGTCATCGAAGGAGTAAAATCGAAAGAGGATCACCCCGGTTCAAGATCAAGAAGTGATTTGTCGGTAGACGAATAAATCAATTTTAAATTTTTACGACGCGGATGTTATGGTCCGCGTTTCTTTTCGACAGCTTGCAGTTTTCATTGCAGGGTCTTCTCTTTCTACAAGCCAAACTCACTATGCAATCCCTGATAGACAAATTCGGAATCCAGCCATTTACGCTAACCCTGATCTTTCTGATACCGCTTGCTATTCTTTTTGTCGTCCTGGTGGTTCTTTATCTGAAATTAGGCAAGGCGAACCTTTTGGTATTCAATAATGCAGATGGAAAAGTTGAAATCTCCAGAACGGCGATTCAGGAAATTATCCAGCGTACTTGCGAACAATTTGTTGAGGTCGGTCGTGCACGAGGAGACATTCGAAAATCCAAGGGTAAGATAACGATCAAAGTCCGTCTCAAATTAAGAGTAAAAACTCGCCTGCAAGATATTTCAAACGAGTTGCAAAACAAAATCACCCGAGCGATTCGCGACGATTTGGGAATTGAGAATCTCGGTGAAGTGAACGTGATTGTTGAAGGCTTTCTGGCGGAAACAAAGCCAAAAGCTTAATCGATATCAATCACCACATCTGACCACTCCCCGAGAGAATGGCTTGTGATAGAGGCGGACTTTCCAATCCGATTCAGCTTCTCCTTATAGGTGGTGCGCACCTCTCTAAGCTCCTTGGTAAGAATCCCGCTTAAGATAAGGCGACCTCCAGATTTCACTGAAGTGATCAACGCATAAGGCTGTTCGATGAGTACCACCGCCAGGATATTGGCGAAGACGAGATCATAGGCTTGTTCCTGGAACCCTGTCTCGAGGTCTCCTTCTAAGAAATCCACTTCCCCAGCAAGATCGTTTAGCAACAAATTTTCATGACTGATACGAACGGCGTCAGCATCATTATCAAACCCAACAACAGTCGAAACCCCTAGTTTCTTCGCCGAAATCGCAAGAATTCCAGACCCGCATCCGGCATCGCAGCAAGAAAGTTTGTTCGAAGAAGCATCGAAATGATCTCTTGTTTTCAAAAATTCTATAAGGGCTTCAATACAAAGACGAGTCGTCTCATGGTTCCCGGTTCCAAAAGCCATTCCCGGGTCAAGCCAGACAACCGCATCACCGTCTGGAATCGGATAGGTTTCCTTTTCCCAAACAGGCACCCAATGCAACCCCTTGAAACTCCACGGCTTAAAGTGTACCTTGTAGCTATCTTTCCAATCGGTGTCTGGCAACTCCTGGAAATCAGGATTCAATTTGCCAAGTAGCTCTTCGAAAAAAGGTTCGATTCGATTCCAATCGTCCTGTGCTTCAAGCTCGGATTCATAAACCCCTGAAGCGACTCCGACTTGGGTGTCCTGGTCGAGGTACATATTCCAACGACCTTCATCGACTTCAAAAAGCAACTCTTCGAGGGCATCAACTTGATCACCAATAATAGAAAACGATACTTGAAAAAGAGACATAAAAATTTACCGAACAGCTAACAGATAGACGTTTAGCGTTCGTCAAAGAATCGTTTGGCCTTATCGAAAAACGATTTACCGATCGGTTCCATATCATCCCCCGACTCGATCGCAAATTTTTCCAGTAATTCCTTTTGTTTCCCGGTAAGGTCCTTTGGTACTTCTACATGCACAGTGATGTATTGATCGCCCACACCATAACCTCTAAGTGAGGTCATCCCCTTTTTTCGCATGCGGAAAGTTGTTCCCGACTGGGTTCCACCCGGTATTTTTAAAGAGGCTTTTCCGCCAAGCGTCGGCACCTCTATGGCACCACCCAATGTTGCCAGGGTAAATTTAATCGGAATCTGGCAATAAAGATCATCGCCTTCTCTTTCAAAAATTTCGTGATCCTGAACGTGAATAACGATAATCAGGTCACCCGTTGGGCCACCGCCTACACCGGCTTCGCCCATGCCAGATAGTCTTAAACGGGACCCCGTATCAACACCCGCAGGTACTTTTACCTGGGTATTGCTCGCTTTCATAACCCGACCTTCGCCGGAGCAGGTCTTGCAAGGCGTTTCTATGATAGAGCCGGATCCGTGACAAGATGGGCAGGCCTGCTTGACGCGGAAAAATCCTCGGGAGGTAGTCACCTGGCCAGCTCCGCCGCAGGTGTTACAAGTCTTCTTGCTAGTGCCTGGTTCTGCACCGGTCCCGCTACACGGGGTGCAACCGACCGCCCTGCGGAAAGAAATTTCTTTTTCAACGCCCCTGGCAGCTTCACCCAATTTGATTTGCAAATCGTATTGTAGATTTGCCCCGGCGCGTGCTCCACCCGATTGGCTGCGGCCGCCGCCGCCAAAAAGTTCATCAAAGATTCCGCCAAAACCGCCGCCGCCGCCACCCTCGTAGACTTCACGGAACATATCAAACGGATCATGCCCTCGACCGCCACCAGGGCCCATACCACCTCCTTCGAAGGCTTTGGGTCCGTAACGGTCATAAGCGGCACGTTTTTCAGAGTCTTTGAGTATCTCGTATGCGTGGGATACCTTCTTAAACTGTTCCTCTGCATCCTTGTCATCTGGATTGCGGTCGGGATGGTATTTGAGTGCCTGCTTACGATAAGCTTTTTTCAGTTCCTCGTTTGAGGCACCCTTATCTACACCCAATAGATTATAAAAATCTTCAGCCATACCTAGCTTTCTCCATCTTCTTCTGTAGCGGGGCCGCTGGATACAATTACATTGGCAGCTCTTAATATACGCCCGTTCAGCGAGTAGCCTTTTCGAACCACTTGAATGATCTTGTGATCTTCCACTTCATCACTCGGCTGAAACGCGACACTTTCATGGAAATTCGGATCGAAGACTTCCCCTACAGGATCAACACATTCCAAACCGTTGCTTTGAAGTATAGAACCCAGTTGTTGGGCAACCATGCGAAATCCTTCTGAAATGGCTTTCGCTTCTGGATGGTTGTCTGCAGACATGAGACCCAGTTCCAGGTTATCCAAGGCAGGCAACAGATCCTCAATCAGTCCCGATAAAGCGAATTTTCGAAGCTCTTCTTTTTCCCGAATAGTGCGTTTTCGGAAATTTTCGAAATCAGCTGCAGCCCGAAGCACCTTTTCGTAAAGGTCTTCTTTTTCCTGACGGCTCTTTTCCAGTAACTCCTCAATTGAAAGTTCCTTCACATCATCAGTCGTGTCCTCTGTGATAGGTGATTCCTCTGATTCAGACGACTCCACGGCAGCTTCTTCCCCTTCCGGTGTTTCCATTTCTTCTTCCAATGTATTGTTTATTTCCTCTTCTTTCATAATTAGGACCCGCTAAGGAAACGAGTTATCCTTACAAGTTCAAGCAATCGTTATACACTTATTTTGGGCTCAAAGATCCCAAAAATTGAGTGGCAACCGACTTTCTACGCAAAGTGATCCGTTATAAGTAACTCGGCAGTAGCCGAAGACGTCACTTCAAAGTCACCCTGATAAGGAAGTAAAAAGGTATCCCCTTTCTGGAAAAGACTTCGATCCTTTCCTTGAACTTCGATATTACCAAAAACTACACTGATTAAAACCGGCGGAGTTTTGTCAGGAAAACGAAGGCTGTTTCCAGCCTCTACCTTTTCTTTTCGAATGCGAAATTCATTACAATCGGCCAAGGTATCTCCCGGTTGTGTGTTGCGCAGCGGCTCTGGCTCAAAATCGTCAAACGCGATAGATTCCATTGATTCCTCCACATGCAGCTCCCGTGGTTTCCCATCGAGTCCCAATCTCCCCCAGTCGTAGACTCTGTAAGTCGTATCCGAGTTTTGTTGGATTTCCAGAATGAAGTTTCCGCCACCAATCGCATGAATTCTCCCGCTCCATACAAATATGGAATCACCAGCCTCAACGATTGGTTTATGAATCAACGGTTCCAGTTCCCCGTTTTTCAAAGCAGCTTCAAAAGTCTCTCGCGTAACCCCTTTTTTCAATCCGACCATCATTTCCGAGCCTTCCTCTGCATCGGCAATATACCAATTCTCGGTCTTGGGTTCACCGTTGAATTTCTTGGCGACGCGAGCAGGAGGATGAACCTGCAGGCTCAATTTCTCCTGACAATCCAACCACTTAATAAGAATCGGAAATGGCTTTTCGGAATCGTAGGCTGGACCCATCACTGTACCGGCATGGTTCTGAAGCAGTTCACGAATGGTCAAATCAGTATAAGGTGGAGATAACACGATTGATTGCGCTTCAGGTCGGTCCACAACTTCCCAACTCTCGCCAATCAATTTTTCGGCAGGGAGCGTGCGATTTAACTTTTTCTCGAGGCCTCGACCACCCCATACGCGTTCCATGTAAAGAGGTTTAAAAACGATGGGTGATGACATGATTTCGTAAAGTTCAGAATAGATACTTTTAATTCAAAGAAAAACCACTATGGTTGTATTTCTTAATGATCCAAAGCCAATTTTTGGAGTCCTAAAGATTAAACTTTCATCCAACATCTCATCTATCACCATCCTAGGGTTAATATGGCCTTGATTCACTTGTGCGGCAACCTGCTATCTTTCTGTTGAATATCAATAGCTTATAGATTATAAAAAGTTGTTAATCTAGCGTCAAAACACAATGCCACCCATTGTCATTCGATCTGCCAATCCTAGTCTTTTCTTAAATCACCATGGCACCTCCCAAAAAACAGACCAAAGGGACAAGTAAAACCACACTAGGATCTTACAGCGGTAAGTCGCGTCCGATAACTGGATTTTTCTTTCTTGTTATAGGCACACTGATGCTCATTTCCCTCATCATATTTGATTTGGACAATAGTTCGTTTAAGGAAGTCCCCTTCGGACTTCCTCCTTCCGAAAATGCATCCAGCGAATTCGTGGTAGGCGTTTTCGGAGAATATATCGCTTTTTATTCTCTATTGATGTTTGGATTTTCAGCCTGGGTCATTTCGTTTTTTTGTTTTTGGTTGAGCTACCTATCTCTTTTTAAGAAATCTCACTTTCTGAAATGGCCCCAGATATTAGCCATTTTTGCTTACACTTTTTCCGTGTCTGCTTTGGGGGCGCTCATTCAGGATTCTTTCTTCCAAGGAAGAGAAGTTGAAATCCACAACGATTGGAGCTACGCTGAAGGCCTTGGAGGTTTAGTCGGGAACGTTTTTTACACTCATGGAATGCGAACTTGGTTTGGGCCGGTTGGAACATCCATTGTGTTGGCAGCTACGCTTTTGCTTAGCCTCATCTTGTTGTTTACATCGGACTTTTCCCATATCCTTGAACGTTCCCAGATATGGTTGATCGACTATCGAGAAAAGGCAGCCCAACGCCGCTTGAAACGCAAAGAGGAAAAAGCACGTCGAAAGGAGGAAGCTTTAAATAATCTGGCCGGGGAAGCGTCGACTGCAGAAACTGTTAAGCCCACAACAGCCAAGTTCCGACTGCGGGAAGAAGATGAAGAAGAATCTATTCTTGAGTCGATAGAGCTCGAAGACGTGGAGGATTTTATTGTACCGAAAACTTCGGATCCAGCAACACCGGTCGAAAAAGGGAAGTCCTTACAGATTCGAGTTCACGGTGAAGGTTTCTCGAAAAAAGAGGCACCTGACACGCCACTAAAAATTGTTGCCACGCAGGCAATGCGAAAGGCGCTAAAAAAATCCGTTCCTCAAAAGCAGGGGAATTACATCTTTCCTACTCTCGCGCTTTTAAAAGATCCTCCGGAAAAAGATCATGCGTTAGATAAGAGTGAGCATGAAGCAACAGCCGCAGCTCTAATTCAAACACTGGCCAACTTTAAAGTAAGCGTACGGATGGGTGAGGTTCATACCGGACCGGTTATCACGCGCTACGAGGTGCATCCCGCTCCTGGAGTTAAAGTTGGGAAAATTCTGGGGCTTGAAAACGATATCGCACTGGGGCTCAAAGCTCTCGCGGTTCGGATCCAGGCACCGGTTCCAGGCAAGGGTACCGTCGGAATTGAAGTTCCGAACAAAAGACCGGAAGCAGTTTACCTTCGCGATATTATTGAGTCGGAAGACTGGGAAAACTCCACTGCCGAGATACCAATAGCTTTAGGCAAGGAAGTAAGCGGACGGCCTCTCATCGCCGACCTTACAAAGATGCCTCACCTACTCGTAGCCGGTGCCACGGGATCCGGCAAAACCGTATGTATTAACACCATTATCGCTTCGCTCGTCTACCATTCGAGTCCTGAGGATATACGGTTTATCATGGTGGATCCGAAGATCGTGGAAATGCAGGTCTTTAATGACCTCCCACATATGATGATTCCTGTTGTTACCGATCCGAAAAAGGTCCCGGGTGCATTAAAGTGGCTGATCGCAGAAATGGAACGTCGCTACCAGATATTTGCCAAACTAGGGGTCCGAAACATCGCTGGCTTTAACGATAAACAGAAACAGTCGCGTAAAGAAGCGAGCGAAAGAAAAGCACAATCTGCCATCGATAGAATGGCTGGTGAGGATTTGCTCGGTATGGACGATATTCCAGAAGCCGAAGCTCCATACATTGAAGTGCCGCGAGATGACAATGTTCTCATTCCCGAAAAATTTCCCTACATCGTTTGCATTATTGATGAGTTGGCAGACCTTATGATGGTAGCTCAACAGGATGTTGAAGTTGGTATCGCTCGTTTGGCACAGTTGGCCCGGGCAGCAGGCATTCACCTCATCATCGCAACTCAACGACCTTCTGTAAATGTGATCACAGGTATCATTAAGGCCAATCTTCCAAGTCGTATCGCCTTCCAGGTCAGCTCAAAGGTAGACAGTCGGACCATATTGGACGAAGGCGGAGCCGAGCAACTTATTGGACGAGGAGACATGCTTTTTAATCCTCCCGGTTCGGGAAAATTATTACGTTCCCAGGGCTGTTTCGTCTCAGACGAGGAAATCAACAATATTGTAGAGTTCCTCAAACAAAACGGCCCTCCTCAATTTGTGGAAGAGGTTCAAAGACAAATTGAACTGGAAGACGGTGAAGATATCGGTGAACTTCAAGAAGAGGAGGATGATCTGTTCCCAGCTGCGATTGACGTGTTGCGAGGTACCGGTCGGGCATCCACTTCAATGCTCCAACGGCGCTTGAAAATTGGGTATAACCGCGCTGCAAGAATAATGGACCTTATGGAAGCACGTGGTATTGTCGGGCCGGATAATGGGTCGAAGCCACGCGATATTCTCATGGATTTAGAGAATCTTTAGGAGCGAGGTAACCCCCCGAAAGGAAAAATGGATGTGTTTTCCAAAGGAAATATAATTTTCTTTGCATTTTCTCTGCGGTCTCACTTAATCAATCCGATATGCAATCTATTGGGGAACGGCTAGAAGAAGCCCGTAAAAAAAAGGGAATTTCCATTCGCGAGGCAGCCGATGCTACCAAGATACGCGGCGACTTCCTGGATTGCTTCGAAAAGGACAAATTCGATATCGGCATTCCGGACGTCTACGTGCGTGGGTTTTTGAGCAACTATTCGAAGTTTCTCCACATCGATCCGGTAAAGATTACTACCGACTACACCTCATTTAAGCTAGGTCGCAGTAAAATCTCCAAACGCGATAGAGGTGAATTACTGGGCCGCCTGGACATGCCAGATTCGCCTCCCGGAAAAGATGCGCCAGCCCAGCAGGATCGATATCAACAAGAGGTTTCCGCTCCCTTAGGCTCATACTCCGGCGGATCAGAAACGCATTCCTCAAGTCTGGTAAAGGACGTCGATACCGAGGTTGATTATTCTCTTTACTGGAAACTCGGCCTTGCCGTTGCTGCTGTATTCGCCGTGTTTATTTTACTCGTATACGTGGTCTGGAATGTGATCACCAAAGAAAGTCCGGGGATAAACCCGGAACTCGTCGAGGCCCCTGCTGTTGATACCTCTGGCACACAAATTCTTCAACCAGCTGAGGAAGTTATTAAGCTGATCGCGTCTGGTGACGTAAATGTTTTGGTCATTGAAAAAGAAACGAACACGAGGCTTTTCAGTGCTCCACTCGCAGCGGGTGAAGAAGTAGAAATCAGGAAAATAGGTCCAGTCACCATTGCTTTCAATGAAGGTCAAAATTTAAGTTACACCAAAAGTGGGCAAACCTTCAGTCCTGAGACTAAAGGCCTGGGTAGAATAACCGTACCCTGATTTAAATTACACGTTCGCTTTCCAGCCAGCGGGACCTTTGACCCCAACTGGAGATCCCAGGATTTCAGCAATAAGAATAGCTTTTTTCTGGCCAAAGGGATGAGCTAGATCCTTGAACAGGTCCTTGCGCAATTGTCCTTTGGGAGTTCGGCGTTTTGCAAGTCCCCATCCTTCAGCTTCACCAGGCTTGGATTTAATTTTTGCCTCCAGCTCACGGACCTTTCGCATCTTTGCTTCGATTTCTGCCTGGTGCGCTTTTTGATCATACAAAGGCGGCACCGCAGTACGAGGCTTTGGGGGAGACTGATCTCGCTCACTGTATTGTGGTCGCCCATAATTCGAAGGCTGAGCGACAGGAGCAGGTTTCGGGGGTGGGGGCGGAACCGCCCTACCTGTTCGTTCGGCAATTTTACGTCGAATCTCCTCCTGGATCTGCTGAACTCGACGCGCTTCTCCAGGCTCTATTTCGACGTTCTCCTCTGACTCACGGGCATCTTGTTCCTGCTTCGCTTTCTTCTGAGAGGCGCTTCCCAGGCCGTACAGAATCATAATGATTATAGGGACAACTACCGTCTCCAGGTTATTGAGGATCCAATCCATGATAGTTTAAATTGATTAGCTGAGGTTAGAGCCTGGAGTAGAAGAATCGCTGTCAGAAATGGACTTACGCATAGAGGTATCAGACTGAATATTCTCCAGACGATAATAGTCCATAATACCTAAGTTACCTGCACGAAATGCATCGGCGATTGCCAACGGCACCTTAGACTGCGCTTCAACAAGCTTTGCATTCATCTCTTCTACTTTGGCTTTCATTTCCTGTTCCAGGGCAACCGCAGCTGCACGACGTATTTCAGCCTGAGCCTGGGCGATCTTCTTGTTCGCCTCCGCTTGGGCTTCTTGTAAATGGGCTCCGATATTGTCGCCAATGTCGATATCGGCGATGTCGATGGATATAATTTCAAAGGCTGTGCCCACATCCAGACCGCGATTGAGTACATTCTTGGAAATGGAATCCGGGTTTTCCAAAACATACTTGTAGGACTCTGCCGAACCGATGGTGGTAATAATGCCTTCTCCCACCCGTGCGATGATCGTTTCTTCCTGAGCACTACCCACATAGCGCTCGAGGTTACTGCGAACGGTTACCCGAGCCCGGGCCTTTACTTGAATTCCGTCTTTGGCAACGCCGTCGATTGTGGTTTTTCCAGTCGATCTTTCAGGACAATCGATGACGATCGGATTGATCGATGTGCGAACCGCCGCAAGAACTGACTTCTCGGTTCCCTTGGTGGCCAGATCTATCACCGTGGCTTGATTCCAATCCAGAGACAAACCCGCCTTCTGAGCATTGATCAACGCCAGGGTGGTCTGCATGATATCACCTCCCGCCATGAAGTGGGTTTCGAGATTTTCGATCGAGAGGTCGATGCCGGCTTTGACCGCCGTAATGCGCGCTTCGACTATCAACCCGTAAGGCAGCTTCCTAAAGAACCGCATGAAAATTAAATTCATCATACTTACTGGAGCTCCAGAAGACCAAGCTTTCAGGTAAACACTGATGAACGACAAAATGATGAAGAAAATTCCAAGGCCCGCGACAATTGCGATGACCGATATTATAAGTGGTAAGGTTACTCCGATTACTGGTATCATATCTCTTTAACTATTAGTTTTAAGTGTTCCGAGCGCACCACCTCAATGGTTGCACTCTTGTTAATTAAACCACCATTCGAGGTGGCTTCAAAAATTTCGTGGCCGATTCTAATTTTTCCGGTGGGCGCCATGGTTGTTAATGCGAGACCGGACTTACCAACTAATTCCGCCCGACCCACTGGTTTTGTCGTAGCAGTCTGTTGCTGTTGGTGTTGGATGCGTTTTCCCAATCGAGTTTTGCTTATTAATTTTATCTCTACAAAGAAAAGGACCATACCCACTAAAATACCTCCACCAAGAATCGCACCCGAACCCATAATGCCCGTGGTTTCATAAGCAAGTGCAGCCGCAGCGATTAAAGAGCAAACACCTAAAAACCCCAGAATGCCTCCGGGGGCAAAAATCTCCAGGAAAAACAGGAGGAAAGCCAAAACAATCAGGGTTATTTCGAGCGAGGTCATATTATTGCTTTTTATCCACAAGCAGGGAGTAGTTCTTATATCCTACCACCAAAATGTGGTCGCCTTTTTTCAGGTCGCCCAGGGAGGTTGTTGCTTCGAAGCGCTTGCCATTTATTTCAACCAGCCCAAGCGGATGCAGATCGGAAACAACCACCCCTTCGGTTCCAATATCGGGCAGTGAATCACCGTCGGCGTAGCGGCCCCCTCCTACGATCACGGGGCTCGGGTTTGCAATTCTTCCATCCGAGACCACTCGCCTGAGAAGGGTTGAATTGGGTAAATATTTCCAGAGCACGGCGATCACGGAAGAAGCAATTGCCAGACTGATTGCAAGATTGATGACACCTGCCTCCAGAGATGCGGTGTTGATCTTCCAATCCACAGGCTCCAGTCCCGGGCCGGGAACCACTGGCCAGATGTCCGCAAATGACCAGACCATTCCACCCAAAATACAAAACACCCCCAGAACTCCGAAAATAAAAGTTCCAGGTAGGACAAAAATCTCGACGGCGACCAACACAACGCCTCCTAAGAGCAACAGAATCGCCTCAAATCCCGCGAGGCCCGCGACATTGTGGCCAAATACTGCAATAAGAATCAATCCGATGCCCACACCTCCCAGCAATCCAAAGGCCGGGGTCTTCATCTCAACTACCAGCATCACAATCCCGATACCAAAAAGCACAGGAGTCAGCCATTCAAGGAAGGAGGCAAAATCTTCGGACCACAAGGGTTCATATTCCGTGACGACGATATCCTTGGTACCAAAGCCATATTCGAAAATTTCCTCCAAAGACTCCGCGATACCATTGGCAATTAAAGGTCTGGCCGGGTCGCCAAACTTTACCACCGACTTGGAAGCGGTTAATGATAACAACTCGCCTTTGGGGCTGATAAGAATGTTGTCCTCAACAAATTCAATGTCGGTATCCATCATCGCTTTGATGACCTTGTTTCGAAGTTGGTTGTTCTGTTTATAGGATTCAATCCGGGCATCCAAATAGCTCTTGATCTTGGCTTGCATGGTTTCCGGAATTTCCTGCCCACCGGAAGAAACCGCAGCGGCCGCACCCATGATTCCCAATGGAGCAAAGTAGATATAGTCGGTTACCGAGGAAATAATTGCCCCAGCGGAAATAGCCTCGTCGTTGATGAAAGTAATGGTAATGCCCGAAAATTCATTGAGTACTTCCATGATCTCCAAAGTGGTGTCTAAACGGCCTCCCGGGGTATCCATGTCGAGCACCACTACGTCTGCCCCATTGGTCATTGCATCCTTGATGGAACGGCGGAGAATATACAAAATCGGATTTCCGATATCTCGTTTGACGGGAATGACGGCAATCTTCAATGGTCCTTCTTCTGGCAATTCCAGTCCTTCTATAAACGGAATCAATTCTTCTTTGGACATCTCAGAGGTATCAACTCCAACAAACTCCTCGTAATCCGTTGAGTCTTTTCCTTCTGCTTTCACGACATCAGCAGCAAAACCGATCGTTAAGGACAACGCAGTGATGAGGTAAACTAAAATTTGAAAAGGGAATCGGCTCATAGCCAGTTTTGAATCATGGTAAGCATAGACCGAATTGCAAGAATCGTCGAACGATTATTCGAAAGTGTTGGCAGGGAGGTTTTCAAGTATCAAGTTTGAATCATGTTATCGAAAGAAACCATTCAGGGTCAGAAAATATTCAATTGGAGGCTTGGCCCTTCCCGGTTTAGCATGCTACCCACACTGGGTGCTCGTCTTATCAAGTGGGACCTCAGTCTTTCCGGCAACCAGACCCGCTCCGTCATCCATTGGCCGGACGATGCAGATCTGGCAAACCCCGCCTCCGTGCGTGGGGGTAATCCAATTCTTTTTCCTTTTTCAGCCCGCACCTTCAACAAGGGTAAAATCCATACCTGGAAAGCCCCACAAGGAGACGTGTTGCCGATGCCGATGCATGGTTTTGCGCGTGACAGTCGATTCGAGGTGGTCGCTCAGGATGACAACTCGATTGCTATGAAGCTAATTCCTACCGGGGAAAACGCACAGGCGTATCCCTTCGACTATGAGTTTCTGGTACTCTATCGATTCGAGATGTTGGCCATCGAAGTTGAGTTCGTCCTTTCAAATCTTGGGAACGAAAAAATGCCATGGAGCGCCGGACATCATTTTTACTTTACCCTACCCTGGCATGCCGGTTTCAAACGCGAACATTATCGTATGGTTTTGCCGGGAACCAAAGCCGTTTACCAAGCCGCTGACGGGTCTCTGGTCCCAGGTGAATTCAAAGGAGGCGAAGTTTCCATGGACGATCCTGCCCTGGTGGATCGAATCCATTTCCGCCTTAAAGAGAATCGCATTAAGTTCGGTCTTAAGAACGGAGAGGAAGACGTGACGATCCTGGTTTCAGACGCCGCTCGACCCCTTCCCGGAGCGACGGTGGTAACCTGGACAAAATCGCCCGAAAGTCCGTTTTACTGCGTAGAACCCTGGATGGGTCCTCCAAACAGTCCTGAACATAAAAAGGGACTTCATTGGGTCGAACCGGGCGAAACGGATAGTTTTAAGGTCCGAGTGACTTTAGAGGAGTGAGGGGATTTTTATGGTGTCAGTGTTCAGGTGTCAGGTAGTAACTGGACTAACTGGAAACGGCATCGCGAGGACGCGATTGCCCTACCCCTTGTTGAAGGTTATTGGAACCCCTGAACCCTGAACCCTGAATTTACTCTTGTCGCAGGATTTCCAGGGGCGATTGATGGGTTATCCCCCTGGTATTTAATAGTCCGGTACCCGTTGTAAGCACCATCATCGAAAGCATGCCATAAACGACCATATCCCAGGCGATTACCAATGGTAGTTTGAATAGAAAAGTCATCAAGGCCCAAGTGGCTCCCACCGAAACAAAGCCACCAACCAGGGCGGCCAAAAAACCAACTGCCGCGAATTCTATAAACAGGATTCGAATGATTATTTTCGAGTCTGCACCAAGGGTTCGCAGTAACACACTCTCTCGAATGCGTTGATACCGACTGGTAATGATGGTTCCAGCCATGACTAATAACCCCGCGCATATCGTAAAGAGCGCCATAAACTGAACGACCCAAGCAATCTTGGTTAGAATAGAATCTACGGTTGCCAGGATGAGGCGTAGATCAATTACGGAAACATTGGGAAAACGGGTGATCAATTCCGCCTGAACCTTCGCGGTCACCTGAGGATCAGGTGTACGGGTCGCCAGAATAAACATAGAAGGCGCTTCCTCGAGAACACCCGTTGGGAATACGAAAAAGAAATTAGCCCTGACTTGATTCCAGTCCACTTCGCGAATGCTGGTTATCTCTACATCCAACGGCAGTCCCTGGATATCGAATACAAGCTTGTCACCTATACCGAGCTTCATGTCTTCGGACAATCCCTTGGAAATCGAAACCGGCACGTAGTCGACATCCATGGAAGATGCCCCGGTAAACACACCTTCGATCAAGGTTTCGGAATCGGTGAGATGGTCTCTGTAGGTTGACCGGTATTCTCGGCGCAAGGTCCACGATTCCGGACGGCTTGACTCTTCGTTTCTCGCTTGGTCCTTGCCTCTATCTCTATCTCGATCTCGATCTCGATCACCTCGAGAAATTTCCTGTACCGTTTTTCCATTAACCTCTGTGATCCGCATATTCACCAGCGGTGCCTTTTCTATGATAGGTAATTCGTTTTCATTTATCACCTGAGTAACTCCCTCGAGCTGCTCGGACTGTATGTCGAAAAAGATCATGTTCGACGCATTAGCTCCACGATCAACGATCAACTGGTCCAGAATCGCCTCTTTGGTGAGGAAAAGGGTAAGCACAATAATAAATCCGAGGCCGAGCGATGTAATCATTAACAAGGTCCGATTATTGGGCCGATACAAATTTGCGATGCCATAACGCCAGGCAAACGGTAAGCGTTTTGGCACCAATTTCTTTACCCCGTTGAGAAACAACCAGGAAATCAGAGCCAATATTGCTAACACCGCCACAAGGCCTCCGCAAAACGCCAGGTACATTTTTTCCTTATCTGTCTGAACTAATCCAAAACCAAAGATGGTAATTCCCAACGCGCCCAACACGGCTAACACCCAGGGATCTTTCAATAAGTTTTCCGGTTTCTCCACACCGGCTCGCAGCACGCGAAGAGGGGATATTTTCCTCAAAGGCAACAACGGCAACAGAGTAAACAAAAAGCAAACGAGCCAACCAAAGAGAAGACCGACAAAGAGATCCACCCAGGCAAAACGCGGTAACAATTCGAAGGGCAGGAAATCCTTAATAACCAGAGGGACGAAGTATTGAATCGCCGTGCCGGCTAGGGAACCCACCAAAGCCGCAAGCAATCCGAGCCCGGAAATCTGCACAAGAAAAATGGATACTCCGATGGATGACTTCGTTCCGAGGCAGCGCAGTATGGCAATGGTATCCATTTTCCCGCTGAGGTAAACATGCACCGCACTGGTTACACCCACCCCACCCAAAATCAGAGCCATAAAGCCAATCAGATTCAGAAGATCGGCAACGCCTTGAAAAGATCGGCCTAATTGATCTTGTTCTTCTTTTACCGTGTCATACGAAACGCGGTTCTCGCGAAAAAACCCACGCTCTCTACCAAGATCGGCATCAATGGTAACTGCATTTTCAAGTTGAACATACGCGCGGTAAGAAACCCGGCTGCCAAATTGAAGGAGCCCGGTTGCTTCGAGATTATTTTTTGAAATATAAACCCGAGGCGCCACCCAACCGGTAAGATTGGACTCACCTGGAATGCGATCTACTATCCCTAGCACTTCAAAATAAATCTCCCCTATTTTTACCCGATCGCCCTCTGCAACGGAGAATTGGAACATCAGGCTTTCTTCCATCATCACATAGCGGCCATCGTGAAAACGCTCGATGATACCTTCGGGACGTGTTTCAGGAACGCCATAAAACGGAAACGCCCGCTCAAAGGCACGAACTTGAACCAACCGACTACCTCCGTTGGATTCAAAGAGCGCCATCGTTGACATACGAACTTCGTCCACCCGCTTTCCTCCAAGATCACTAATAAAGCTTTCCATTTCATCGGAATAAGGCGCATTGGAATGAAACTCGACATCCGCACCCAGCAACTCCTTGGATTGTGCCTGAATCGCATCTTCAACATTCGTGCGGAATCCGCGAATCGCTACCATCGCAGCCAGACCAAAGACGATCGACAGAACGAAGAGTACTAACTTCAGCCGGTTGCGACGGCTGTCCCGCCAACTCATTAATAACACCCATTTCCAGGATGGGCCTTGGGAAGTCTGCTTCATAAGGAGTCGGATCCTTCGACTGCGCCTTGATGGATTTTATAAATACGCTCCGTCTTGCGGGCCAGATCCAGATTGTGAGTTACAAGAACCAGGGTAGTTCCGGATTCGCGATTCAGATCAAAAAGGAGCTCTTCAACCAACGCCCCGGTTTCTCCATCGAGATTACCCGTTGGTTCATCAGCGAAAAGTATGGATGGCTTGTTTATAAACGCTCTGGCAAGGGCAACGCGTTGTTGCTCGCCACCCGAAAGTTGAACAGGAAAGTGATCCAGTCGGTCACCGAGGCCAACACGTCCCAGCAGATCTTCGGCTAATTTCTGAGGAGTGGATCGACCACGAAGCTCGAGCGGCACGAGCACGTTTTCCAATGCCGATAGAGAAGGAATCAACTGAAAGTTCTGGAAGACAAAACCCACTTCCTGGTTTCTTATCTCGGCCAGCTCATCTTCACTCGATTCATGCAGGGCATGTCCATTAAGCAGGATGCTTCCCCGGGAGGGGCGATCCAATCCGGCGCAGAGGCCGAGCAAGGTGGTCTTGCCGCTTCCGGAAGGCCCGAGAATGGAGCAGCGACTGCCTTTCTCGATGGAAAAAGTGACGTCCCGAAGTACAGGGACTTCGTGGCTTTCAGTTTTGAAAGTCTTAAATACGTTTGTAACTTGAAGTATGTCCATAGGTGGAAGCCAAATAATTCTTCGTGCTAATAATCTCGAAACCTTGGAAAAAGTGAACCTTAGTTTGTCATGTCTGTCACGAAGCTCCTGTGAAAGGTTTCATTTTAAGTGTTAAAACTATCCTTCTCCTTACGTTAATTACGTTCGGATTTCATTCCTTATCTGCAGATAAGACGATTGTCTTTATGGGCGACAGCCTAACGGCTGGCTACGGTGTTGGTAACGATCGTGCGTTTCCGGCCTTAATTCAGGACCAGCTCGACGAGGAAGGTTTCGCCTACAGGGTCATGAATGCGGGCGTCAGTGGCGAAACCTCAGCTGGTGGGTTAAGCCGGATTAATTGGCTACTCAAAAGACCCATTGACATTTTTGTTTTAGAGTTGGGGGCCAATGATGGTTTGCGTGGTCAATCAGTTAAATCCACCAAAACAAACCTCACCGCCATTCTCAAACGAGTGAAAGAAAAATACCCGGAGGCACAAACCATTCTGGCGGGCATGCAAGTCCCGCCCAACATGGGACCCGATTATGCCGGGGAATTCAAATCGGCATTTGCAGAAGTCGCCGAAGAAACGGGAGCCTACTTGATTCCTTTTATCTTGGAAGGCGTAGGGGGCATTGAGGGCCTGAATCAAGCAGACGGTATTCACCCCAATCCTGAGGGCCACGTGATTATTAAGGACTTGGTCTGGAAACATTTGGAACCGTTTTTAGAAAAATAATCTGAGTCCAGGATCAAACTCCGCACCTGAACAATACCACTGACTCAGGTAGGGCGACCTCGCCGACGGTGTCAGGGTGTAGCCTAGTGCGGAGACTGAGGGCGCAGATTGCAGGACGGCTCGCTCGGCGATCAAGCCCCACCATTTTTTGATAGCTGTTGGTCGGACCTGAAGGGAACTAGGTTAGGCCAGGTTATTTATAAATTATCGCATCAAGTTGGGCGTCGGGGTCATCATGTCTAGCCATAGCCCTTGGGCGACGGCTGATCCTTGGAATCTTGACAAAGCTTGCTTAGTCAACCGATTCAAGGTTTGACCCCCTCAAACGGAAGCTGAGTGTAGATTTGTCCGAATTCTGCTTAACTTAGTGTCATTCGGGGTAGCCCCTATTCCGCTTCGGATCTGGATAGCTGAACCAACCACAAAACGGCGGATAAAAATGCTCCGGGCCAAATGACCTGCCACGGATCGGCAAGCAGGTAGCTTTTGTTCTGACGAAGAATGGATCCGAGTTCTGCAAAGTCGGGATCACCGATCAGTCCAAGAAAGGCCAGTCCACTTACCTCAAGGAGGGAAAACGCAAAGATGAGTTTACTGAGCCCGACCACATCGGGCCGCAAGTTTGGCCAGATGGTTTTGCGAAATAAATTCCAGGACCGCGAACCCAATACCCTGCTGGCCTGAACGTAGAGGGTTTCGCGCTGGTGACGCCAAAGCACTCGCAACTGACGGAAGGTAAATGGCACGTTTCCCAACGCAGCGGCCACAATGAGGGTTCGGGGCCCTTGATCAAAGTAAACGAGCAATAAGAGCGCGATGAACAACACGGGAATGGCCAACCAACCTGATATGAACGAGAGTAAAAAACGACTTACCCAGCCTGGCGATTTTTGCTCAAGGAATAGCAGAAGACCGGCAAGCGAAAGATTTCCCAAGGTTGCCAGAACGCCCATGCCTATCGAGTGACCAGACCCTAACCAGATTCTGCTGAACAGATCACGACCAAGGCCATCGATTCCCAACAAATGGCTGGCGGTTGGACCTGTGAGTCGATCCTCGGTGAAGGCTTGGGATTGCGGATCGTACGGTGTGTAAAAAAGTCCGATAAAGGCCCATAAAAGCACAAGCCACAGTAGAGCATCGAACAAGCGATTCTTCTTCATGAATCGCCTCCACTCAGTGTTGGATCCATGGTATTCGCTATTGTATCGGCAACCGAAACCACCGCAAAAACGAGCAGTATAATAAACAGAAATCCATGTTCTATGACGAAGAGATCCTTCTCCAAAATAGCTCCCACCAGAAAACTCCCCATGCCAGGCCAGGAAAACACGGTTTCAGTCAAAACTGCACCGCCAAGCAGGGCGCCAAAATTGGTTCCCAACGCGGTTATCAAAGGTGCACCGGTTAGTTTCAATAAGTGTTTTAGCCACAAGCGAACCGGTCCAAAACCGCGGGCCTTGAGAGCGACAATCAGGTTCCGCGTTACAGGATCCTGCAGACGCGGATGAATCACGTTGATCACCACCGCAGCTGGATAGAACGATAAACAAAACGATGGCAGAAATAAATGCCTCAACACCACTCCCATCAAATCCCATCGCCCGGTCAAAATAACATCCAGTATCAAGAATCCGGTGACATCGGGTTTATCAAAGGTGTAATCAAAGCGACCTTCCGTCGGAAATATATTCAACCACACACTGCCAACAACGATCATGATAAACCCCAACCAGAAAATCGGTATCACAACACCTATGACACCCAATCCGTGAGAAATTTTCCTATAAATCCAGGCCGAGCTCGAAGAGGCGAACAATGCTATCGGTATCCCGTACAACAGGCCCAAGGTCATCGCGGACAGTGTCAGCTCGAGTGTGGCAGTCAGTCGTGAAAATACATCCTCCGCCACCGGACGTTGTGAAATAAGACTCCTTCCCCAGTCACCCTGCACGAAGCTCGTGACGTACTTTACATACTGGGTTGTAACCGGTTCATTTAACCCAAGCCGGTCCCGCTCCGCAGCCACCGTTTCCGGATCCGGATTTTTCAAACGCAAAGCAATCGGATCTCCCTCCAGCATATGGATAGCCGTAAACAGCAAGATACTGGCCCCCATCAACACCCCGATCAGGACGCCCAATTTCTTCACGCTCGTTAACAACATATCCACCCCGCCATTGAGTGGCACTACCCAGGGAACTGACAAGAGTAAGTTATACCCGGGAACGCTGAGCCCCAGCTCGGCAATTGAAAGGAAGTACTCGTTTCAGGGAAGCGCAAAAGGGTCAATGTTCATATTTCATATTCTTTAGCTGCTTCGCGTATTCACAACGGATTTCTTCCTCTCTTTGGTAACGGCCGCAGTTATTACTCACGGCGTTGGGTACGCCCATATTCAACCGTTTACTTAGCCAAGGGTTGGGGGCCGAAGAACTCCTTTTTAGATGATTGGCAATCGCCAGTTTCCAGCGAACTGAATAAGAGCTTTTGGAAATGTCTTCTTCACTAAAGTTCAGCTCAGAAAGGGCTCTTTGAACAAACTTCTCCCATTGAAGTTCATTAAATTCCTTCAGCTCCTTCTTCTCCATTCGCAGGGGCCCTTTTGTTAAAAAGTACTCGGAAGCCAGATCCTCTTTGAATTCCTTACTTCCTATACACCAGCCACTATTCAGTTGTTTTTCTAGTTTAGCTTGAAGCTTCGGATTTGTTTCCCACCTCAATTTTAAGGTATTAAGGTAACGCACCCATCCTCCTTTGCTATCGTCACAATCCTGGCTGTAATCCAACCAAGAAGCATCCATGAAGAACGGTCGGATGGATCGTTTGGGAAAATGCCACAGGCTCGACCAGTGGTAACTGGCAAGAGATTCACGGTCGACAATTCCTGCATTGAGTGGATTCAAATGAATGTAGTCTATTAAGCTAAGCCAATACGAGCCGGGTTCCACCACCAATGACTTGAAACGTCCTTGAAATAAATGACCGTGCACTTTTCGGCACTTGTGAAATCTAGCGGCAAACGTCGCCTGCAACCAGCGCATCCCTTCAGACAGGTTTCCTTTGGGGGTACCTATACAGAGATGGAAATGATTCGACATAATGCAGTAGGCATAAAGTCGCCATCCACTTCGTTCGCAGGCTTCGAACAGGGTTGTTTGAAAGGCCAGCCGTGCCCCTTCTGTTTCAAAAATAGAGGCACGGTAATTTCCGCGATTAATTACATGGTAAAGTCCATCACTACTTTCGATTCGTGGATTGCGGCTCATCCAACCAGGTCAATCCTGAAAGGAGAATCTGTCAAATATGAAATATGAACATTGACCCTATCTCCTTCCTGTGAACATTGACCCTATCTCCTTCCTGCTATCTCCTTCTTCTCGTTTAATCCCCTTTTCAAACTGCTCCCTGAAGCAACAATATTTACCGCGAAAATACGGCACAAGAACTGGACCGAATGGAGTTTATAAAGAACTGATCCAGGCAATAATATCGGCCATGTCTTTTTCTGATAATGTCAGTTTGTCCGAATCAAAGTGAATGCGTTTGGCCGAAGTAAAATTCCCCATCTGTCTTAACAAATACCAATCTTGTTGGCTGGTAAGCGGGGGAACCCGCTCCTGGCGATTTCCTTCAGCGGACTCACCGTGGCATTTGAGGCAGTTTTGTTGGTAGAGTTGTTTTCCGGCTTCAAGGACTGGAGCCTTGAGCGTATTTCTGTTTAGGTTGGGAGGCAGGTTCTCAATGTGTCTTCCAAGAAAAGCGATGGAGCGTTCGTCGAGGGCTGATGCGTTGGCCTTCATGAGATTTCCTGAAGAATCTTCATCATCAAAGCCACGCTCATCTCGGCGGAATTTCCTCAATTGATCCGAAATATACCACCGGGGAAGACCGGCGATGGAAGGCGCATTCATTTCGCGAATGCCCATGCCGGTTTGAAGGTGGCAAGCCATGCATCGATCCCGGAATGCAACAAGACCTGGGTCCACTTTTGGCACAGTTTCATCCCCAAAAACGAAAGGGGTGAAAACGACGAAGAGAAGGAGGGTGCGGATATACATGATTGTTTCTATTTAGAGGTAGCCTGTTTTACGGGTCCCAAATAAATGTCACCCGTTTTCGAAAGAGTAAAGCCTTTCAGATCGGATCGAAGAACTACAATAGATTCTCCGTGAACGAGTGGAAGAACGGGAAGGTCGTGGCGCCAAATGGCCAGAGCCTCTTCATAAATACGTTGGCGGTCACGCAAGGCACTCGCTTTGCGACCTTCGATGAGCAGACGATCCATTTCGGGATTTTTATAAAAAGCGATATTTGTGGCACCGCCCATGTTCGCGGCCCAGCTTCCAAGATGAATACTGAGAAAATTATCGGGGTCGCCGTTATCCCCCATCCAACCAAGGAAACCGAGCTCATGACGACCATTGCGGGTGTGGTGCAGGTGGTTTTTAAAATCACGCACTTCCACTTCGATGGTGAGACCCACTTGTTTAAGGTCTTCACGAATCAAGGAAATCATGTTTACCGGATCCGGGGCATACAACCGTGCTGCGTTCATCACGCTGATTGAAATGGGGTTGGTCCAACGATCTGAATATTTACTTAGAATCGCGCGAGCGGTGTCGGGGTCGAAGGGAACAGGATCGAATTCGGCGGGTTCACCCAACAAACCTTTTGCCATGGGGAAGTGAGCCACCTGACCCAATCCATCCAAGGCGACCCGGACCAGTTTCTTGCGATCGATAGCCATATAAATGGCTTCGCGGATTTCCGGTTCTCGAAGCCGTTCAGCTGTTTCGTTGATGGCCAGGTAACAAAAATTCATACCGGGCTCATGGTAGACATCGAAATCCGGATCCTCAATGAGTGGCTGCACTTCAGCGGGTTGAAGTCCGTCAAGGCCTTGGGTTTTTCCTGCTTTAAGATCGAGCAGTCGAACCGCGTTTTCGGGAACGGTCTTTATTACCAGCCTATCAAAGCCAGCTGGCTCGCCCCAATAATTATCAAACTTCTTCAGGATGATTGCTTGATTAGGTTCCCAGCTATCAAATTGATAGGGGCCCGTGCCAACAGGATGTTGCACCATATCTTGCCCGTAATCTATGAGTGATTGTGGGCTGATGAGATAAGCCGGAAACGCCGCGAGGGAAAAAAGGATGGTGGCATTGGGTTGGCTGAGACCCAAAGCGAGGGTCATGGGACCTTCGACAGAAACGGATTCAATATCACTGTACAAGGAGGTCCAGTATTGGAAGATCGCTCCCGGTAAATGTCCCGGATGATCTTTATCCATTTGCCGGAGAAAAGAAAAGGCCGCTGCCTCCGCTGTGAGAGGAGTTCCATCGTGGAAAACAATACCTTCGCGAATTTTGAGAGTAATTTTCAGACCGTCATCGGACAACGAATAGGATTCAGCAAGCCAAGGTTCCAGCTCGAGCGTCCCGGGTTTGAAGCGTATTAGACCTTCACAAATCTGATTCAGCGTTTTTACGGACTCGCCATCATCCACATCTGCCGGATCAAGTTTTTGTGCATCACTGCCACGAGAAAACACCAAGGTGTTTGAGTGAGCCGAAGAAGATTGTTCTCCTCCGCAACCAGCCAAAGTTAACGAAACAATTAATAGCAGAGCCGGTAAGCAGAAAGTCATAATCGAAACTAAAAAGCCGTTTATACCCAATCCAGGGAAACGTTTAACTGAACGTCGGGATGGAGGCTTTGATGAACCGGACAAGCGTGAGCGATATTAAGCATGTGCTTTTTGTCCTGATCGCTAAAACGGTCGGGAATCTTTACTTCCACATTCAGTTGGCCAATGCGCCGAGGTGTATCCGAAGACATGATTTTTTCAACCTTCACAGTGGAGCCCTTGAGGTCCCAACCCTTTTGAAGACCCTTGATGGCAATCGTCGTGATAATGCACGAACCCAGGGCCGTTGCACATAGATCGGTAGGCGAAAAAGATTCTCCTTTGCCTTGGTTATCCGTGGGAGCGTCCGTTTGAATGACCGTTCCGGAAGGTTCATGTAAGGCGGTCGTGCGAAGATCGCCGATGTATTCAATATTCATTGTAACCATAATAGCTAAAAATTGTTAGCGGGTTGTATCCAAGGCGTAAAGCCACTCTTTTCTGAAAGATGAATTCAGAGTGAACCGATATCATCACCTTAAGGACGCTGCTTGCTGCAAGAGTTTTGAGAAATGAGTGGAATGGGATAAAGGATGGAAAAGAAAGCTCTCTCAGGGAGCCTTGGGAAACATGACCACCAAGGCTTTGTTTAATTCTTCGAGGAGTTCAGGAATTCGTCCTTCTTCAATTGCACCTCCTAGGGCCACTCCCGTGTAGAGGTTGTTAGGAGACATGGTTGCGAGGGAGAACTCATTGTTTCCCGTATGCATTTCTACAAAAGCGTAGCCCCGTTTTCTGATCTTGTGAAGCTCATCAATGACCATTTCAACGCCGCCAGTATAGGCAGGAATTTCATCAACTCCATCAAAAAACTCACGAACCTCTTCGTCTGTTTTTTTGGAAAGTAGCATCATTCCAATGCCGGATTGAGTAACGGGTTGTAAACGCATGCAACTAACCGCCTCTTCTGGCGACATACCAGGCATTAAATGATACAAGTAATAAACGTTGCGCTCCCAAAGCATGCCAAAGGCAGTTAACAAATTTAATCTTTTGTGCAGATCCAAGAGCGACTTGGTAGTATTTCCAATCAAGCCAGAAGAATAGAGACTTTGTGCGGCCATAACTTGCATGGCGGGACCCGGCATGTACTTGGAGTTTCTATTCTGGCGGGCCATTCCCATATGGGCCAGAGTCTTTACCAGGCGATGCGCACGAGTGGTTTCCATGTTCAACCGTCGTGCCAACTCGCGGGCCCCTATAGGTCCTGGGTTGGCGGCCAGGATTTGCAGACAGCGAATACCGTCCATCAAACTTCTATTGGGTTGGGCAGGCAGCATAATAGGTGGGAACTCAGTTACTTTAAGGCAAATTGTTGCTATAAAATCAACAATAATACCTGCACAGCAAAATTGCTGCGTGGGACAAAGCACCCCATATTTAGGAATGATTGCTGAGCACAGGTAGGTAGACCATAGGAGTTGGCGCTTGACGTTTGAGGGTCCAAACTGGAAAAGACAAATTATGAAGCCTGAGAAAATCCATTCCAGCAAAGCTCCAGAGTCGTTTGTCGACAGGGATGAGCAAAGCTCCGCAATGGGTAACCTTTGGTGGTGGTCCGAAATGTAGGACCGCCTGTTTCAATATGCATTACGCGGTTCCACCCAAAAGGACCGCGTTTTTTATTTTCCAAAACTCACAAACCAACATAAAGCATACAACCACTTTCAAGATGTCTAAAATCGAATATCAAACTCCTGGAGGAACCACCGTCATATGCGAGACGGATGCCCTTCCTTATTCTGAAGCATTGAATGAAGCTTTTGATGCCATTGATCATAATCAAGGAGCCCTGTTTTGCAGCGGCTACGAATACCCGGGTCGTTACAGTCGGTGGGACATTGGTTTTATCAGGCCTCCCATTGAAATCATTGGGCGGCATCGCAAATTTGAAATCAACGCCCTCAATGACCGCGGCAACCTAATCCTGCCGATGATCTGCCAAGCCATCGAAGGCAAGGCCTACATCAAGTGTTTGGAAATCGGGGAAAGCTCCGTGAGCGGGGAGTTAGTTCCAATGCCGGATTATTTTCCTGAAGAAGAACGAAGTAAACAGCCGGGGTTATTTTCCATGCTTCGATCCATTCGTGAGTCGTTTGGTTCTTCGAATGATGAGTATCTGGGATTTTTCGGTTCCTTTGGTTATGACCTGGTTTTTCAGTTCGAGCCCATTCAATTGAAACACGAACGACCGGATGATTACGCCGATGCCCACCTTTTCTTACCCGACCAGCTGTTTATCGTGGACCACCGAAAAGAAACGGCGGAAGTCAGAAATTATGATTTCAAGTCTGGTTCAAATTCGACTATAGGTCTAAGCCGAACTGGCAAATACGTAGAATTGCCGCCTTCGCAGAATAAGGAAATTGCAAGTGACAATGCTCCAGGGGAGTACGCTGAAAAGGTTGAAAAAATAATCAATGGCACGCGGAAGGGAGACTTCTTTGAAGTCGTGCTAAGCCAGGTTTTTGAAGGTGGAACCAAAGACACCCCGCGCGAGTTGTTCGACAAGATACGGGTTGTTAACCCAAGCCCTTATGAATTTCTAATCAATCTGGGAAATGAACAACTGATCGGCGCCTCACCAGAGATGTTTGTGCGCGTGAAAGGGACGACCGTTGAGACCTGCCCCATTTCGGGAACAGCTCCTCGCGGGAATAATGCGATCGAAGATGCCGAGCGCATACTCGAGCTGATGACATCCAAAAAAGACGAGGCCGAGTTGACGATGTGCACCGACGTTGACCGCAATGACAAATCACGTGTGTGCAAACCGGGATCAGTAGAAGTAGTCGGGCGCCGCCTGATTGAGGCTTATTCCCGCTTGTTCCACACCGTGGATCATGTGGAAGGTGAGTTGCTGGATGGTTACGATGCATTTGATGCTTTGCTCTCTCATATGTGGGCCTGCACGCTCACCGGAGCACCCAAGCCGGCAGCCATGCAACGAATTGAAGACCTGGAAAACTCACCACGGGAATGGTATGGAGGGGCGGTTGGCTTTATCGGTTTCAACGGAGATATGAACACGGGCATCACCATCCGAACAATTCACATGAAAGACGGTCTGGCCAAATTCCGGGTCGGGGCCACTTTGCTTTGTGACTCAGACCCCGTTGCCGAAGAATTGGAATGTCGCACCAAAGCGAGCGCATTTCTCGACGTGCTGGCCGGCAAAACCCGGGACGTAGAACAAGGTTTTGTGGTTCCTCACATTGAAGGCTTTAAGCCGCGCGTGTTCTTTGTCGATAACCAGGATTCTTTTGTGCACACGCTGGCAAATTATTTCCGCCAGGCCCAGGCAGAAGTGATCACCATCCGTGCGGGGTTTCCATTGTCCATGATCGATGAATACAATCCGAATCTCGTTTTCATATCACCTGGTCCGGGGACTCCCGAAGAGTTCAAAGTTCCAGAAGTTGTCAATTATTGTGTGGCAAAGGGGATTCCCTGCTTCGGAGTATGCCTTGGACTGCAAGGAATGGTTCAGGCGTTTGGTGGAAATCTAAATTTACTTGATTATCCGATGCATGGTAAACCTTCCCAGATTAGCAATAACCAGTCAGGACTGTTTGAAGGGTTTCCTGAATCTTTTCGGGCAGGACGTTATCACTCGATCTACGCCGATAAAGCGAGCTTGCCCGAATGTTTGGAAATAACCGCCCAGACAGAAGACGGAATCATTATGGGTATACAGCATAAGGACCTTCCCTATTCCGCCGTTCAGTTTCATCCGGAATCAATATTAACTCTCCGCGGACACCTTGGGCTAAAACTGATTCACAATGTGTTAAAATCCCTGACCAAGTAAGAACATGAATAAGGAAACTCAACCCGGTAAAGCCATAGGTACCGTAATTGGAATCAGTGCCGCTATTTTGGTGTTTTTATTCTGGCTCATTTATTTCAAGACACCTGGTCAGAGCGAATCTGATTGGATATCGAATCTTCCGACTGTTTTTACCACTTTCAATGCCATATCGGCCTGCTGTTTGCTGGTGGGTTTTATGGCAATTAAGCGAGGAATCAAAAAGCTTCATATAACGATGATGATTTCCGCCACCATTTCATCGGGCATATTTTTGATTTTGTACGTTATCTACTCAAACTACCACGGAGACAGTAAGTTTTTGGGAGAAGGGATTATTCGGCCATTCTATTTTTTCATTTTGATAAGCCATATCATTTTGTCGGTAGCCGTAGTGCCTCTGATCCTGCTAACGCTCTGGTTCGCCATTAAGAAGCAATACGATAAGCATAAGCGAATCGCCAAATGGACATTTCCCATTTGGATGTATGTTTCGGTAACAGGAGTTTTGGTATACCTGATCCTCAACAATTTCAATCATACCTAGGGATAACTGGGAAAGGCAGAGATTTTGAAACGTTTCTGCTCCTGTGGGTTTTGTCATAGGGCTTATCCCTCACGCCGTATATAGGGGAAACTCGTAAATTTAAATAGTAGAAGCTTTGTGCTTTATTTATTGGGAACTTGTGTCTTATTAGGGGGTTATTACTTGGAGAAGGACGAATAAAAGAAATCAAACAGTTCTCAAGTAAGCTTGATATAAATAACATCCACACCCATCAAATGGACCCATTCACATCTACAGAAATCAAAGGCCTTCGCATTTTGTTGGCCGACGATGAGGTATTCATTCGTGAAATGGGTTCTGATGTCCTCACCATGCTGGGCTGTAAACCAACCGTCGCTCCCGATGGTCGAAAGGCCTGGGAAATTTTCCAGGAAGATCCAAACGGTTTTGATGTCATTATTTCAGATTACAATATGCCGGAAATGACCGGTATAGATCTGGCATCCTGTGTGATGACCTTAAGGCCTAACATGCCATTTATTGTAAGCACCGGTTTCGCCAGTGGTTTTACAGAGAAACATGCAGAGGACTTGGGCATCTCGTGTATTCTTCCTAAGCCGTATATCATCCAACAACTGAAGGATGCGATTATCGAGGCACGGACGAATGCTGCAACGGCTTAAGCGTTTAGAATTTTTTGTCTCCGCTGATTAATCCGCCGAGAAAGTCTCCTCCGAGACCTGCCACACCTTTGCTTTCACCCCGATTTTGAAATCTCGCGGCCGCCATAATACGATCGGCCAATCGTGAAAACGGTAAGCTTTGCAAAGTTTGCAAACAACCCATTGTTTCCAGAGGATGAACAGTCGTCAGGGTTCGTCGAACTCGACCTATCGGCTTTCGGTATTAACCTAAGGCTAAAGTTCCGGTTCGCAAAGCTCCTCAAGAATTCGTTTGAGGTCTAATAGCTGGTAGGGCTTTGCTAGTGTAGTGCGTCAAGCAGTCTGTAACATATCAAGCTTTGCTCGAGCACGCTTTACTTTTTCCAGAATGTCCTTCGCGCTGGCGGTCCAGACGAAGGGTTTGGGGGC
>JAQBYJ010000046.1 GCA_027622555.1 Verrucomicrobiota bacterium | reverse complement strand
CGCCAAGGCCATCGTGTTTGATATCCTGCTCATCCAGATATAGCTTTTTCCAGCGGTTTAACGTGGAAATGTCGATTCCAAGATCATGCGACACTTCTATCGCTGCTCGTCCCGATAACACCAGCGATACGGCGTTGTCCTTGAATTCTTTCGTATACTTTCGTCTTTGACTCATTGTTCTCATTTTATGCATTGTTTAGCACAACATGTCTCCCATTTTTCGGGGCAGGCTCACTCGGGTATAGCTCTCTCCTGTTACACGAAGTAAAAAACGCAAATGAAGCTAAAGGAATTCCTTTGGAAAATGCATTGGCTTATGCGGAGACACTGGAAAGAAATGCCAATTACTGCAGAGAGCTGGCACAATCTTGGAAAGAAGTTTGCAAGGGGAACCAAGGTGCTGAAATTTTCTCAATTATAGACGCCGTTAAGAAAGTAAAATCCGACATCTTCTTCGACAGCAAAAACATAATAATAGAGGGAGATAGCAGCCTCTCGCTCTCAGGCAGTATCTCGGAAATATCCAGACTCTTTCAAAACCTTATCGGTAATGCCTTAGACGCAAATAAACCGGGGGACGATGAGCCAACCACCGTACAAATTAGTGTGGAATCAGGGGGAGACAAAGCGGTCATTTCTGTCACAGACAACGGTAGTGGAATGAGCCAGGAAACCATAAACAAAATGCAGCAGGGCAATTTCACAACTAAGGGCGAAAAAGGAACCGGGCTAGGCTTTATCATCTGTAAACGCATCGTAGAGGCTCATAGCGGAACCATTTCCGTAAAATCTGAGGAAGGCCTGGGTACAAGCATTTGCCTGTCTTTGAAAACATGGAACCCCAATTGATGAGTCAGCTTCACATCTGGGCAGAGGTTGATGATTTGGAAATCGTACCACCCGACCAGATTGAGCCGACACTAAGCGGGACGACCAGGGCAGTTCCTTGTCTCCTCAAACCCGGTACACGCGATTGCCTCGTTCAGGTAGTTTCTATCGCAAAGACAAACGGGATTCCTCTCTACCCTGTCAGTCGCGGAAAAAACTGGGGTTATGGAGCACACCTTCCCGTAAGGGATGGCTGTGTGATTGTAAGCCTTGAACGACTTCGAACCATGGGCCCCTGCGAGCCAGATTCTAATAAAGTCTATGTTGAGCCAGGAGTTTCTCAGAAGGATCTTTATACGTATTTAAAAAACAACTATCCTGAGTTTACTTTCAACGTTACGGCCGGCGGTAGTGACACCAGTATTATTGGAAATTGTCTGGAACGAGGAATCGGATACTATCGAACACGTTCGAACGACCTTCACGGTTTAGAGATACTTACCATTGATGGTACTATTATTCGGCAAGACAGCCGATTGTGGTCCAAGTCTCATCCGGACGGAATTGGGCCCAATTGGGAAGGACTCTTCTTTCAATCAAATTTCGGGATAGTCCTCGGAGGATGGTTTTCGATATTTCCCAAACAGGAGTCAGGCACATTTTTGTCTATACAGAATTCTGACCTCGATGTCCTGATAGACGACCTGAAGACACTTTATCGAAATAAGCTTCTTAACGAAATTACCCACATAGGCGATCCTGGAAGAAAAGAATATGTTATGAAGGGATTGATTGCCACTAAATTTCCTGAACTCCCAGACAGTAAAATTAACGAAGTCATCAATCAAGTTGGCTCCGCCGGGTTTCAGGCGGTTGCTGCTATCCATGGGCGCAAAGCTGTTACTAAGGCGATGATTCGAGAAATGAAAAAGCTCATCTCCTCATCCACGAGACTCGACTCATTTTCCCCGGAAAAAATCGCCCAAATTGTCACATGGGGTAAACGGATACCAATTCCCTTCATTCGGAATCTAGGAATCTTCTTCGACTCTCTGGGCGAATTACACGCATTGAGCGAAGGCAATCCGACAAACATCGGACTTCTAAGCCTAAAAATGCCGGGTGATAACCCAAACTTTTCCAAAGAACTAGCGGTATATTTAAATGCAACGCTCCCTCCATCGAAGAATGCAACCAAGGAATTAAGAGCACTTTTCGACAGTGAAGGATATAAATATTCTATCACCTATATAGTGAATGTGGAACGATCGGTTAGTGCCATCATCACATTACATTTTGAAACCACAGAAGCAAATAAAGTAAGGAATGCACTGGAAAGACTGACAAAAGCCCTCATTGAAAAGGGATTCCCTCCCTACCGCGCTGGAATAGACCAGATGGAACATTTAGAAATGCCGCCGCTAATTCGAAAATTCAAAGACTTCTTTGACCCCTTGAATTTGATAGCACCCGGTCGATATTCATGAGGCAGCAGGTTAAAATTACCGGCATTGGAGTCATCGCTGCTTGCGGAATTGGCCTCGAGGCATTCTGGAACGGGTTGATCTCAGGAAAATCAACCGCCAAATACTTGCCGCACCTGGAAGAACTTGGCCTGGAAAAAGCGATCGGATGCCCGGTGGAAGGATTTGACCCGGACAAATATGTAAGAGCGGAAGCAAAGATCAACCGATTCCCGCGTCATACTCAACTCGGCCTTGCAGCAGCGGAAATGGCATTGAAAGACGTTGCTATAAGTCCGGCCGAATGGGAAAACGTCGGACAAGTTCCGATCATAACGGGGACCGCCCTTATGGATTTAGACCATGTCGCTAAGACCATACGACGGGTTCCTGAAAAGGGAGTAAAGGCGGCTATGCCGTTTACTACTTTTTCTTATTCCCCCATTGCCATTTCCGAATCCATTGCGCGATTCATTCCATCCCGAACAAGGATTTCCGCCGTTCAGAATGCTTGCTGTTCAGGAGGCGATGCGATTTGTGCCGGGGCAGAGCTGATCGCATCCGGCCAGGCAAAAATAGCGATTTGTGGTGGTGCAGAAGCACCACTGATCTTGCACCCAATGGCCGAATTAACGACTGCGAGACTGACTTCTCCTGAGTATGAGGATCCCGCAACTTCTGGAAAACCATTCGACGTGTTTCGTGAATTAGGCGTTATAGGTGAAGGTGCAGGTTATGTGATTTTAGAATCGATGGACAGTCCACGCCCTTCCTATGCGACTATACGCGGATACTCCTCGGGGAAAGATCTCGGGAATGCGCCAGGAGACGGTTACGCCTGGGTCATCGAAAATGCATTAAACAACGCCTGCATGAGACCGGAATCTGTCGATTATATTTCCACCTGGGGGCCTGGACATTTTATACTGGATATCAGTGAATCCCAGGCGCTTGAATCGGTATTTGGAAACTGGATCCATTCAATACCCGCTGGATCGATCAAGGGCACGATCGGGCACCCTCTTGGAGCAGCCAGTGCCATTCAATTAATTAGTACCGCGATAACACTTAAAACAGGCCTCATACCGCCCACCACCAATCTGGAATTTCAAGATCCTGATTGTTCCCTCGTCCTGTCAAAAACTCCTCGCCTGCTCAAACCCAAAACGGCCATCATGAATTGCCATGGAATTGGAAACAATAACTCGACCGTCGTTCTAACTGCTGACTAGATACTTTACATACTGTGACTTCGTTTGAATCTATAATCATTTTAGTATTGGCGGCCGGCACCAACGTCCTGGTGGGGCTATTAATATTCTTGGCCAATCCGGACCGGGCAATAAATCGAAGTTTTGGCTTTTTAAGTATTATCACAACCCTCTGGGTGGGCTCATTTACCGCTCACAACTACTCGTCGGCAACAGAGGCTGTGTTTTGGATTCGGAAGATGGTGGGATTCGGCGGAATGGTGCCATGGGCATTTTTCTGTCTGAAAGAATCCATTGTAATGCCCAATATTAACCTGGGTGGGCTCTTCAAGAAAACCGCCCCCTACTTTATTATTGGACTGGCGGGCCTCTGGTTGACTGAAACCGATTGGTTTTTAAAGCCTGGGTCTGTGCGAGGTGGCCTTCTTTTCGGCTGGGGGTGGTACATTCATGGGATATATTCTCTGGTTTCACTCATATTTCTAGGCGTTCAATCCTACCGCGCCCTTAAGGTCGCTGACGGTATTGTGAAACTAGACCTAAAAGTATTCGCGACCGGATGTTTGTTCGCCCTGGGGGCATTCATATTCACCACTGGAAGTGGAGCCATGGGCGCTACCGAACTGATGAAACTGGCCCCAATCCTGGTAGTTGGATACTACAGCATCTCGGGATTCACCATGACCAATCGGAGGATCTACGAGCCGCGGTACCTAACCGCAACCTCGATCAAATATTTGGTCATCCTGGCTGCAGGAATTTTGGAGTTTCTTGTGATCAAACGAATAACGGGTGAAGTTTTTTCCGACGATTACGCCCAGGTACTCGCCTTGGTTGTGGTTCTATTGAGCATCTATCCGGGAAACAATTTATTGGAGCAATTCCTGGAACGTTTTATAGAGAAGAAGAAATCCTCCAACGAACTCGCGCTTCAACGCATATACGATTTAGGAAAAGAACACGCGGATGAAGAATTGATTAAGGCACGGTTCCAGGAAATTCTGATGGAATGGGCTGGCACCGACCATGCGGCTGTATTTATGCCGAATGAAGAATATCTCGAGTATGAGAACGTCAAAATGGCTATGAGCAGCAACGAAGTTAATCACCTCGTTCAGCATGGTTGGGAATCCTATGAAAGCATGGAGCGCGTTCGGGAAATTGGGGCCGTCAAGGGCCTGAAGACTTTCTTTGAAGAAAATAATCTTCGAATCATGCTGGTGGTATTGGAAGATGCTGAACAAAACGTGGCCTTTATGGTAGGCTTGGGCCGACCGGCATCCAAAAATCCATACACTTATTCCGATGGTCAGACTCTGAAATTGTTGTGCGAAACTTTCCGGCCATTATTGGAGCATAGCCAAATCGTTCGTCAGGTTAGAAACTCCGAACAGCTCGCATCTGTTGGCCTACTTGCAGCCAGTCTGGCTCACGAGATCCGCAACCCATTGGTTGCCATTAAAACATTTTTTCAGCTACTTCCTGTCCGCTATAACGAGCCTTCGTTCCGTGAGGAGTTCTCAGGAATTATTCAGGAAGAAGTTCAGAGAATTGAAGACCTGTGTCAGAGCCTGCTCGACAGTTCCAAACCTTCGGTAGGCACGATGACCGCTGTATCCCTGGGCGAAATAGGATCTGCCGCGCTAGACCTGGTAACCTCCAAGGGTCGCCAAAAAGGGATCGAAATGACCAAGGATTTTGTTGTCGATGTAGACTCGGTTATGGCGGATCCAAGTTCACTCAGACAAGTGCTGCTAAACATTTTACTGAATGCGATCGACGCCATTGATCAGGACCAAAACAAGAAACGAATAATCGTTCGTGTCTACAGTAGTCAGGAAAAAGTATGGATTGAAGTAGAGGATAATGGCAAAGGAATGTCGGAAGAAATCAGAAGAAATGTCTTCAAACCCTTTTATACTACAAAAACACACGGATTCGGTTTAGGCCTCACTGTAAGTGGGGAAATCCTCAATGAGCACGACGCGATTACACGTATCGAGTCCGAACCCGGAGTAGGCACCAAATTTGCGATTGGTTTTAACCCATGCCACGAATATTCCTAGTAACAGCTGACAGCGAACTAAGAGATACTTGGTCAAGGTTGTTGGACGACCTTGGCGACGTTGAGGTATCTCGTTCACAGGACATTCGTGGAATGGCTGAAAGACTAAGACCATGCACCATTGTGTATGATCTGTTTCAGGACAAATCACCGCCCTATCAGGAACCCGGCAGTGGAATTCACATCATCGCAGTCGGAACCCCTGGAACGGTGCCCTACCAACAAGCGGTTGAGAACAACTACTTTGCAATAGTCGACAAGGAAGCCAAGGAGGTACAACTCCGAGAGATCACTCAACACAGCCAGAAGATTCTTAACCTGGAAGAACAAAACAGATTCCTTCATGACAAAATAATTCGTCTGGAAACCTTGAATGAGGTTGAAAAACCTGCCCATTCAGCTCCCCCCTATCGTCCTTTCGATTATGCGAGTGAAATCTTGGCCAGGATTGGCAGCGAGAAAGAACTTGGCACTCACTTTCTAAAGCTGATTCAAAACCATCTCCGCATACCAAGGTCCGGAGCCTTCATTAAGAGCGGCGAAAAATTTGAACTCCTCGCCGGCAATTTGGTCTTCGGAGATGTAAATGGCTTAAGCTATTCAGACACCCATCCTTTTGTAGTATGGCTAAGGGAGAATTTGATCACTCTTCGGCTTCACACAGTTGAGAACATTCTGGACGAGCCCGACAAATTATTTTTACGCGATAACCTCAAGCGAATGCAGGCCGAAGCGGTTTTTCCACTGTTCTTTGATGGTGGACTAAATGGTTGGATTTTCACCGGCAAACGAAACGATGGGGAAAAGTATTCCCGGGAAATACTCGAAGATCTGGAAAACATTGCTGAGCAGTTTGGAGCGTGCCTAAACCTGAGTCGCCGTCAGAATTCCATTCAACACGATATACAGCGAGCGCAGCTTCTTCTTCAGTCTGTTCCAGGGAAATGGGTCATCGCAAATGCACAAGGCGAAGTGGTCTGGCAAACGCAGGTAGGAGATCCCATTCCTCTAGGCCTGAAAGAAGCTCTTTACCAGGCCGCCCAAACAGGCAGGGCGAGCGATTCAATCGCTGAGGCGCAACAATCCAGCTTCCGTATCTTCACTCGAGTGCTCCCCTACTCCAACTCCGAATATCGGATAATTGGTGGATACGAAAACATAACCGAAAGGCTCAATATCAACAAAAAAGAGCAAGTCGGTGAACTGGATACCGTTTTCAATACCTTGGGACTCATCCTTTCTCACGAACTCAGGAATCCGCTGGTTTCTTTAAAAACCTTCGCACAACTTCTCGGCGTAAAAGACAAAGACGCACCGATCCCGGCAGATTTTATCAAAACCATTCAGGCAGAGGTTGGTCGCCTTGAAAACGTGGCAGACGATTTATTCGGACTCAATGATATGGGTAAACAGAACCTGGAGTCCACGGACGTTCGAATGATCATCAATCGCATTGTCCAGGACCTCAATCTCAACCAGGTCACCGTAAAATATGGGGCGAACCTTAACCCTTTCAACGGGGATGCCATGAAACTTGAAGAGGGGCTCAGAGACATGATCCATCATATGTATAAAGCCCTGAAGCAAGAGAACGGCGAGCTGAACATTCTGGTTGAAGGGAAATTAAGTAAAGGGGCCCAAATAACTGTAAGAGGCACTGGCATCGAAGAAGAAAAAACGTTTCCTTCATCCAATTCCAGGACGCTGCCGGAAGCCATCAGTCTCAAATTTTTTAAGGCCTGCCAGACGATTAAGAAACACAGAGGTCTGGTAAAAATTCGCAGGGCCAAGGACGGTTACGATTTGCAGATACTAATCCGCGAACCGTCTTGAGCAGGCCCATCGCCCCTTAATTTCCTTTGACTAAAAGGAAGAACGCCTTTCGCTAAGGTCCTCGATTTTTTATACAACTTATGGCTGAGATTTCCAAAGCTTACGATCCTTCCTCCGTCGAATCCAAATGGTACGAGACCTGGGAAAGAACAGGTGCATTTAAAGGCAAACGCGATGATTCCCGTGAACCATTTGCAATCATGATTCCACCTCCGAATGTAACGGGGATGCTACACATGGGCCACATCCTCAATAATACTCTGCAGGATATGCTCATCCGGCGTGCCCGACTCGAAGGTAAAGCCGCACTCTGGCAACCCGGGACCGATCACGCTGGAATTGCGACTCAAACGAAAGTTGAAAAGGAAATCCGTAAGGCTGGACTTCATCGCAGAGATCTCGGACGAGAAAAATTCGTAGATAAAGTTTGGGAATGGAAGGAAACGCACGGCAGTATCATTTTGAACCAATTGCGCAAGCTCGGCGCATCCTGCGACTGGGACCGAACTGCCTTTACTCTGGACGAGGGCTATCAGCGCGCAGTACTTACCGCCTTCGTTAAGCTCTACCAACGCGGTTATATCTACCGCGGCCTGCGTATGAGCAACTGGTGCCCGGTTAGTTTGACCGCCCTCAGTAATGAGGAAGTCATCATGAAACCACAAAAAAGTAAGCTGTGGAAGATGCGCTATGAGTTGGTCAACCCTTCAACCAAGGCAGATGGTTCTCCCCTGACTCACCTGGAGATTTCCACCACCCGTCCAGAGACCATTATGGGCGATACAGCGGTTGCGGTGAATCCGGAGGACGAGCGCTATCAACATCTCATTGGTACCTTCGTTTACCGTCCATTTCCCAAGACACCCATTCCCATAGTCGCCGACGCGGCCGTAGACAAAACATTCGGAACCGGTTGTTTGAAGGTCACACCGGCTCACGACCAGGTCGATTTCGATATCGGTAAACGTCATAACCTAGAAGTCATCGACGTACTCAATCCGGATGCAACCCTCAACGAATTGGCAGGCGAACCTTTCGTGGGTCTTGACCGGTTTGCCGCACGGAAACTGGCCGTCAAAATGTTGGATGAACAGGGTCTCCTTGTTAGTGAGGAAGAATACGACAACAATGTCGGATTCTCGGAACGCGCCGATGTCCCGGTTGAACCTCGCCTCACCGAACAATGGTGGCTGCGCTACCCGAAGGTGGATGAAGCAAAACGGGTCGTTGAATCGGGTATCATAAATTTCCATCCCAAACGCTGGGAGAATGTTTACCTTCATTGGCTAAACCATGGCCAGGAAAACAACATCGACTGGTGCCTCAGCCGACAACTCTGGTGGGGACACCGTATCCCCGTTTGGTACAAGAAAGGTATCGACCGATCTGAGGTCGACCTCGATAACCCGGATCACATCCACGTCTCTGTGGATGGACCTTCCGATCCCGAAAACTGGGAGCAGGAGGAAGACGTCCTGGATACTTGGGCATCGTCCTGGCTATGGCCGTTCGCTACACTTGGCTGGCCCGGCGATTCCGAGGACACAAAGAAGGACCTGGAGTTTTTCTACCCAACCAGCGTGCTCGCAACGGGATTTGACATCATCTTTCTCTGGGTGGCCCGTATGATCATGGCTGGCCTCGAATTCATGGGTGATGAAAAAAAATCCCTCACCGAAGAGGAGCTCCGCGCCCGCATTCCGTTCAAGGATGTCTACATAACAGGCCTCATCCGCGACGAAAAAGGACGTAAGATGTCCAAGTCCTTGGGGAATTCCCCAGACCCGCTCGATCTTATCGCAAAATACGGAGCAGATGGAGTCCGTTTCGGGATAATCAATATAGCACCGAGTGGTCAGGATATCCTTTTTAGCGAAGAACGCATCGAAATCGGCCGAAACTTTTGCAACAAACTTTGGAACGCTTGCCGCTTCCGTCAGATGAGCGGAGCGAGTTTCGACAACTCGTCCATTGAAGTTATTTTGAATCGAATCAACGGAGATTTATTTGATGATTATGATCATTGGATCTTGAGTCGATTGCTCGAAACCAACCAAAAGTTGGCGGATAGCTATCGCCTCTTCGAATGCAATCAGGTCACTCATATTCTCTATGAATTTTTCTGGAGTGATTTTTGCGATACCTATGTCGAGGTCTCCAAGTCCAAGCTTTCTCAGGAGGACCTGAAGCAAAACGTCCTAGGGATTCAGGATCTGATTATACGCCAACTGTTGTTGATGCTCGAACCCCTGACTCCCTTTATCACCGAAGAATTATGGAGTCAGTTGGGTTACGCACAAAACGACAAGCTGCTCCAGGAAAACCAAATCGAAACATCCGAGGAGCTGGGTAAACTGTTTGCCGCAGGTGCACTTCACCTGGACAAAGAAGCGGCCGGCCAGGTGGACAAATTGGAGGAACTCATTTCCAAAACGCGGGCACTCAAAGCCGAGTTCAATCTAGGCAATAAACGTGATGTTTCCTTATTCTACAAATCTTCAGAAACCGCATCTGCCTTGATCGAGCGAAACAAGGGCTCGCTTCTGAAGCAAATCGGAGCGGAATCTTTTGAAGCAAGCTCCGAAGACAAAGATCTTCCTGCCAGTGTATCAGAGTTGGGAACCGTTTATCTCGATCTGACCAGTTCGGTCGATCCCGAAGCCGAGAAAGAGCGCCTGCAAAAAGAAATTCAGAAAATCGACAAAGCCATTATGGCAGGAGAGTCCAAGTTGAAGAATGAGAAATTCATGAGCAATGCTCCCGCCAATATTGTCGAGGGAGCGAGAGCCCAGCTTGCTGAGTCGGTTGCGAAAAAGGAAGAACTCACCAACCTCTTGGTTCGGTTGGGTTAGAAAAGGAAGTAGGGTGAAACACAAGATTTTCCAAACTTTACTACCATCTTTATAATGAAAAGAAACCGATTAGGAACCAGCGGCATTGTTGTTTCTGAATTGTGCCTCGGAACCATGACCTTCGGTTCGTCCTGCGACGAAACCACGGCACACAAAATCATGGACCGTGCTTACGAAGCCGGTGTCGACTTTTTTGATACAGCCGAAATATACCCCGTACCTCCAGAAGAAAAATGGGTGCATCGAACCGAGGAAATCGTGGGCCGCTGGTTAAAAGACAAGCCGCGCCATTCACTCATACTTGCTACGAAAGTCACCGGAGCCGGGCATGCCTGGTTTGTTCCTCCTGTCCGGAACGGCAAAACCGCACTTGATCGCCATAACATTCGTACCGCCATCGAAGGAAGCCTCCGGCGCTTGCAAACCGACTTCATTGACCTCTATCAAATTCACTGGCCCGATCACGATGCAGGGTACGAAGAAATCCTCGAAGTCATGACCGAACTCATTCACGAGGGTAAGGTCCGCATAATCGGCAGCAGCAACGAAAACGAATGGGGCACCATGAAGGCTCGTGCCGTCTCCGAAGCCAATGGCTTTGCGCGCTATCAAACCATTCAAAACAATTATTCCATCAACAACCGTCGCTTTGAGGACGCCCTCGCCGATATCTGCCGACGGGAAAAAATCGGACTTCTCCCCTATTCTCCACTCGCGGGAGGTGTACTGACAGGTAAATACAATGTGGAAGAACTACCAGACGGCATCCGTTTCACTCACTACATCAAACGCGGAGACGAACGCCAAAAGGGAATGGCCCGACGGTTCGTAAACGACAAAAGCCTGGCCACCACTTTGGAACTCAAAGGTGTCGCCGAAAAAGAAGGTATCACCCTCCCCCAACTCGCCCTAGCCTGGTCGAAGCAACACGACTTCGTGCCATCCACCATTTTCGGAGTTAACAACCTTGAGCAATTGGAGGAGAACCTGAAAGTTGAAGGCATGACCTTAAGCGAAGATGCACTTGCTGAAATCGATAAGATTTCGGAGAAGTACCCCTACCCGATGGGGTAATCGAAATCTACTTTTAGAATTCTTAATGCATCCAACGGTCTTTCGATAAAATAAGGCCCGGTTTTATTGCATCGAGCGGGAGTTTAATTCAACAAGGCGTCAAAATTTACCTCATAACCAGCCACACGAACGACACCACCAGACCAGCGCCAATCTAAATGGTTATTCGGAAAATCGCACCAAGTCAGACTTCTGTGCCAGCAATATTGCCATTTCCTTTCGTTGCGCCTTCCCGAACTCACGATCATCCTTCATCCAAGGCCAATCGAAAATATCCGCATGACGGGGCGGTGGTTCTATCGCTTCGACATCCAGCTTCACTGCTCGGACATCACTCGCTTTAACGATACCGGCACCATACAAATTCCGTTCACTTCCAATCTCAAGATGCCCAATGGACTCTAATCCGGTTTTAGGTTCCACCCCATGGCGGAAAACAGACGTGCGGCCATCCTTGGGGCTTGGAAGAAAAGCTGCCTGCTTTACTTTCAAATTACTAAAATGCCCTGAGGAAGTAAGGAAACGGGCCAATGGCTCCTCATCCGCAACTTCTTCAGGCAACCCGGAAGGAAGGCTCATTTCAGGTAATACGCTGGATTTCCTCTAGAATGCGGGCAGGCACTTCTCCGTTACTGGAACGAGCCACTGCGTGTCCACGATCGGTGCCATCGAACCATGCGTACGCAAAACGATCTGACGAACCTACACTAACAGAGAAAGTCTTGGTGGAAGTCGGATTCCAATCAAATGAAAGATCTCCATCTGGCTCCACAGAGACTTCAGGCATTGAAATACTCTCAGGCAGAGAGCGGATAAAAACTTCTGCCCGTTCAAGCGCATTTTGACTTACAGGTTCAGCATCGTAACCATCCCAATCGGCTTCAGCACATTCGATCCCAAATTCTCGAATTTTGGTAATGATCGCTTCCTTTTTCCCAAAAAGCGCCCAAGAGCTTTCGACATGGTCATACACAACCGAGGCATACTCTTTTGCGGCCTTCGCTTCAAGTGACACAGCGGAGCCAGACCGCCTAAGTGGTTGAAGTGCGGCGTATCCGGCCAAAGCCATAGCTAGAAAAGGTTCAGGCATTTCTTTGTTAAGGTGTTTCGGAAACCGCGATTTTTCAAGCTCCGAAGTGAAGTGATTATTTCCAAAATTTTCTCCCAAGGTGGTGGATCTGACTGACATGGGCGGAACGCATCAATATCAAGAATTAAAGGTAATCCTTCTTTTGTGGATTGCTGGGTTGTTAGGACAATATTAACATGGTTCCCTGTTCCAGCTTCCAGCGCCATGTGCTGATTCAGAAACCCAACAAAGGTTAAAGTATCTTCATCCGGCAATCGAGGTCCAACCTTAAGAAAGTCATCTAGCTTAACTTTTCCACCCTCAAGTGGAAGGAGGATACGGTTTATGGTACGCAGACCAATTTTCCGAATTTGGACTGGCTTCACCAACTCTGAGAAAAGTTCCCACTTTGCTTTAACCTCAGGTAAATATTTGTCCAATCCGTCATAGGGAGCCAGCCTGTTAAAAGAGAATCCATTCGTGCGAAACTGAACGAGTTGTTTCCCGTCTTCACTTTGGAACTGTAAAGCCTTTACACCTTTGCGAACGTCAACTTTTGGAGGAGAATTCTGAGAGTGCGAAACCTTATGCTCCTGGAAAATTTGATGCCGCATCTTAGGATAGGAGTCTTTTAGAACTTCTCTAATGGCTGGCCCGTTTACAGCCAGGTCAAAATCGGGCCGTAAATCACAATCGATGTCGACTATTGCCTCAATGATTGGAGCATTCTCCAAATGAAATGACTCATCATTCATTCAATAAATACTGCGGTAATATCCACCAACAGCGAGAAATAATTATCCTTCAATTCGAGCCCTAAAATTTTCCGAATAGGGCTTTTTTATTTACGCTGCCAGTCATGCCGCCGAATCCGAGTGGTATACCGGCGAAGGTATCTCCGGATAAGCTCTAAAGACATGCCGGAAAATTTCCTCAGCTCGCTGTTGAAATTCGGTTTCATCATACGACTCAACAGGCAATCCCACTTCGTTGCTGTAGGGAAAACCAGGTGGTTCAATCGAAAATTGAAAAACCAACCACTTCAAAAGCTGGCCGGAGGATGGAACCCGTGTTAGGATTGTGAGTTTGACCCGTTTTAATTCCTCTGACCCGTTTTAATTCCTCCCAAAATCCGAAATCCATCCATGCCGCGATAGAGCATTTGCGGCTAACTCCAACTGCCGAGGACTGAATTGCTTTTTGCGATCATTCCAGTCATAGGTCTTTTTCTGCAGGTCTATGAACGAATTGGCCTTCTCGTTTTTAGCTATCCAATGTACAGTAGCCAACAACTCGAGCCCGAAGGGCGATTCAAAACCTTCTACAAGCTCAGATACTTTTGTGAATCTTTCACGGGTGGCGCTGTCATCTTCCAAGAAATTCCGTGCGTCCTCAACTGCTCCAGGAACCAATTTTAGTTGCTTCTCAGGATTGTCACCTCCGTCCGCATAGCCCGAAACCAAGTGACCTTCCACATGATTGAGAACATGTCGCAGATTGGCAGCATATGGGCCGTAGGTACCTTTTTCGTACTTCAGACGAAGCGGCTGCCCAGCTTCTTGCATGAAATACATGAGCTTGTGCACTTCCAAAAGAGATATCATCGGGTCCAACAAACCACTCAGGTAGCGATCAATGAGTTCCACGAGCGCAGCACGCCCAGCAGTCATTTTCGACACCTCCCGATTACGGACCATCTTGTCAGCTTCCGGGGCGCCACTCGGCTCATAGAGTCGCACTTCCACCTCAGGAATGAACTGCATGGCTACTTCAATCCGTTGTCTGACATCACTCCAGTCCAATCCGCCAAGTCCGCTCCCCAGAGGAGGAATGGCAATGGATCTAATATTGAAACGCCGAATGTCCGCAACTAGTGCCTCTAGCCCTGAGTCAATATCCTCCATCCGGCTTTTACCACGCCAATGCCTTTTGGTGGGAAAATTGATGATATACTTGGGATTCGTCAGTTCCCCAGTCTCGTGAATAAACATTCGGCCTGGCATTAGCAGACCATCCTTATGAGCGGTTGCATAGGCTTTGAAGTTATCTGGAAACTGATTTTTAAACTGTAATGCAATACCACGACCCATTACGCCCACACAATTAACCGTGTTAACCAGCGCTTCCGCATCATCTCTTAATATATACTGGGTGCGGTGCGCCTCGTCGGTGATCACGATGATGTCGTCCCGCGGCGTGTAGCCCACCTTCCGGTCCACTTCCTGGTTAAACTTCTGAATCAGCGAAAACACATAGGCCTTGTGCTCCTGCATCAGGCTGCCCAGGTGCCTCCCGCTCGCCGCCCGGCAGGGATCGCGGTCGTGGTCCACCACCCCGCAACCGGCAAAGGTCTTGTAGATCTGGGTGTCCAGGTCGTCCCGGTCGGTCAGAACGACAAAGCTGAAATTGCCGCCCAGCTTCCGGTGCACTTTGCGGGTAAACATGACCATCGAGTAGCTCTTGCCTGCGCCCTGCGTGTGCCAGAATACCCCCAACTTTCCCATGCGTTCCCTGCGCCCGCGCACCGCGTCCAGCGCCCGGTTCACTCCAAGAAACTGGTGATTGCGCGCCAGGATCTTTTTCGTTTCGCCCGACGACTCGTCGAAGAGGATAAAATTCTCCACCAGGTCCAGTAGGTTCTCCCGCTTGCACACGCCCTTCAACAGGGTCTCCATATCGACCACCCCCGGCTCCTCCTCGGCCAGACGCTTCCACTCGTGGAAATGCCCCCACTTGCTGGTGATGGAGCCCACCTTGGCTTTCTCGCCATTACCGAAGAGCACAACCGCGTTGTGGTGAAACAGGTGTGGCACCGTGTCCAGATAGTCCGAAAAATTCTTTTCAAACGCCGCCTTCAGGTTGTGGTGGATGTTTTTACACTCGATGAACAACAGCGGCAATCCGTTGATGAACCCCACGATGTCCGCCCGCCTGCGGTAAAGACTGCCGCGCACCCACAACTCCCGCACGCAGAGAAAATGATTGTTCCGGTGATCTTCGAAGTCGATCAACCGCAGCCGCTCCTTCACCCGCTCGCCCATCTCATTGCGAAAGCTCACCTGCACCCCGTCGCGGATCAGCGCATACTTGTCCTTGTTCGTCGCCACCAGCGACTGGGTGGACAAAGAACCCACCACCTGCCGGATCGCCGCTTCGTAGGCCTCCGTTGGCAGCCCGGCCTCAATCCCATCCTTCACCGCCAGATACCGGCTATAGGCATGCCGCAAAAAGATCAACCCCATGACCGGCATAAAATACTCGTTACTCGCGTAATTGGAATTCGACCGCAACGTATCCGCCGCCGACCAAAGCCGTTTCTCAATCGCTTCAATATGTTCCAGTTGAGCCATAGGTGACTAGTTCAGAGGGTTCGAAGGTGAACTGCAAGATCGGGGGTCATAGAATTAGCAGCAAGTCCAGAAATTCCGGTCGGTGGAATCAAGTTTGCATTCTAAAAGACCACCGCTTATTGCATCGAACTCAAGTTTAATGCAATTACCGGATTTCTTATTGTATCGAGGAGACTCAAATCCCACCGAACAAGGAGAACATGGTTTTTTCAGGCCGTTCCCATTTTCCGGTTGAACTCAATTCCTTCTTTTTCAAACCTACGACCATGTCCCGACGAAAACGTCCTGCCCGGAAGAAGGCGAAACAACGTTCCCACAAGCGGAAAAAATCCCATCCGAACGGAACAGCCCTGCTTACCCTGGATCAGGAACCTTTTATAAAAAAAGCGCTGGCCACCTGTCGCCGTCTGCGCACGGAACTCCGCAAGAAACAGGAGCGGTTGACCCACTTTGAGGAAGTCGAAACCAACGCTTACACTCGCTGGCTGAATTCCCATTTCGGGGTGGACCTCACCCGCATCCGCGAGTTGCAGGAGGAGATGGGTAACCTCGACTTCATCGTCGAGCAGTTGCGGATGTGCGAGTTTTACATTCCCGAAAAACTAATGGAGGTTCACGAGGAACTTTTCCGCCGGAAGAAGGAAGGCACCTTACATCTGTTTGTGCCGCCTGAACCGGACGACGGGGAAGAAGACGAGGAATTGGAGGATCCAATGGACAAAGAGCTGCGCGATGCTTTTGACTCGGTGTTCGAGGACATTTTCGGTGATGACGATGACTGGGAGGACGATGACTTTGAAGAATTTGAATCCCGCCGCACAAGACACATCCGCGCGCCCAAGCCGCGAACGCATCGCGACACTCAGGGTTCCTTGAAGACCCTGTTTCGAACGCTCGCCAAGCGTCTGCATCCCGATCGTTCGGATATGGAAGAAGGTATACGCGATCGTCGCTGGAACGAATTGCAAACTGCCTACCACCAAGGCGACCTGGAGGGTCTTCAACGGATAGAAGCGGTGTGCGACATGGATGAAACGGGCCTGAATGCTTCGCTTGGCCTGGCCCGCTTGAATGACTTGGCCGCTTACCATCAATCCCACCTCCGTCCCATTCGCCAGGCGTTGCGAGCAGCCAAACGCCACATAGCCTTCGCTTTCTCCAAAGCCGATACCACCAAACTTGCCCGCGAAATCCGCAACGATTTCAAATACATTCAAAGGGACCTGAAAGGCCGCTTGGATTGGCTTCAACGCACGGCAGAAGAATTTCGCGCAGAGGCGGCCCGATTCAACAAATCGACCCAAGCCAAAAGCCAAAAACTGTTCGACGGTGTTTCCCTTAAGCCGACCCCAACTCCAGGCACACCCAAACAAACCGACGCCCGGCAAATGCAGTTTTTTTGAGACACAAAGTTGAGACGCCGCGGGAAACCATTCGCCCCACAGACTACTGAATACCTATTCGATTAATCGGTCAATGGCATCGAGCGACACCTTGAGAACTTCCACTGTCTGCTTGGCACCTGAGAAGGAGATAAACAAGTTGCCGTCGTGCTCGATCATATGAGGATAGTCGATATGCCTGCCTCCAACTAAATAAAACAAGTGAGTGTAAACCAATCCGTCCCGACTGATGGCCAGGGTCAGGGGATCGCGACGCTCGGGCCGGGAATTGGATACCAATGCATAGTACCCGTGGGACGTTCTTAGAGCAAAAAACTTGCTCCGGGCATCAGGAAAATTCGTGGTAACCAAAGGCGTCCAGCTTTCTCCGTTGTCGGTGGAAAAGGCCCGCATAATACGTTTCGATTGCGCATTGTCGCGAAAGAGCCCCACGAGGTTTTTCCCGTCCGGAAGCACATACCAGTAAGGCTCCTCAGGTTGCTGGGTTGCTCCATCGTAAGTTGCCAATGGCTTGATGGTCCAATCGCTATGTGAGCTAACTCCACCCAACATCACGGATACCTGCCGTTGGTGATCCCGCCGCGTCATCATCCATTTTCCGTTGGGCAATCGCTTCGGGGGAAAATTGTTCATGGCATCGTCGAGAACCGTCCCGATTTCCTCCCAGCGCATGAAACCATTATTCCATCGCCAACCTTCAAGACTCAGTCCTTCCCCATCGTAGCCGGGAGCATTGAAGTGGCTGGCCAAGGCAATCAGTTGGCCATCGCGCTCCCACAGCCCACGGGCAATCCAGCCAAAGCCATTCGTTCGTGGCGGCCCGGAAAGATCCTTAACCTCACTCCAGTTTAATCCGTCCTTGCTGGTCGCATACGAAACTCTCGTGAAGGGACGGTCGTGTCCGGGTACCACATTCCAGTGCTTTTCCGGAGACACCCTGGGCTCGCCCGGCCCATCGCTCCACATAGCCCAGAAACGCCCACCAAAATAGGCCAGATAAGCGTGTTGATTGACGCGTAATCCTCCCGCTAAGCGCACGTCACTTACAACTGAAGGTTGGGCCGGGAGGTGGATCAGATTCTCATACACAATGGCATCGGGGTCTTTGCCGCTTGTAGTCAGGTCCAGCATCAAGGCACTTTTGGAGTTGGTCTTTGCGTCCGGATAAGAAAGATCGGACGCAGCAGCTATGAGTAGATTGCCGAAGAAAAAGATGAACAGGGAGCTCATCGAGATTTTGAATACAGGGTAGATGTTCATGGGGAGTCGATTTATTTTAAACGAGTTAACAATGATGATTGGGCTAAGACTACTTCAAGGGCCAGTAAGCCAGTTTTCCACTGCGCAACCGTTCGATTTCATCTAGGCTGATTCTTACAGTCTCGATAACCGTCTTATGCCGTGAATAAGAAACGAGAAGGTGTCCGTCTTTTTCCAATACGTGCGGATATTGCAATGTGCCGGATGTGTGGTCGGTATCGAAAGGCCCTCCTTCGGGTGTGACCGGTATCGGCAGACGAGCCATCCGGGTAAATGTGATGCCATCGTCGGATACCGAAAGACAGAGTGGATTTCTCCCCAAAGGACTCGCGTTGGTAATCGGGTTGGCATTGGAGACAAGGATATAAAATCCACGGGAAGTTCTCATTCCAAAGAATTTGGAAGTTGCATCCGGGAAATTTGTTTTTTCGGGCTTGGACCAACTGCGGCCCATATCGGTGGAAATAGCGCGATGTAATCGCATGGAGTTGCTGTTGTCGCGATAAACGCCCATCAATCGCCCATCTGGAAGTTCCCACCAGTCCGGTTCTTCCGCCTGGAAATTACTGCCTTCCAACTTGTAATTAACCGCAGGCACCACCTCCCAATCGGATGGAGATTCGAGACCACCAAACAACACGGAAACAGAACGCTTGTGATCTCTGCGCATCATCAACCATTTTCCATCGCCCACTTTTTCGGGAGGGAAATTACTCAGGGTGTCGGGAAAGATGACGATGGGCTCCTTCCAGGCAGCATTTGCCGAATCCCATTCAAAACCCAGCAATTTTAAATCGGACGACCAGGGCGTGTTGTGCCTGGGCAATTTCCCATCGAGGGTGGCAAGGGCGATTAGCTTACCATCACGCTGCCAAAATCCCCGGGAAATGTAGCGCTCCCCTTTCCCGGCAGGTAGAGGAGCTATGAAATCATCCTGACTCCAATGCAGGCCATCGGCACTGGTGGCATAGCGCACATGCTGGGAAGGTTTATCTTCCACAACCGGGCCATGGCTCCACATGCACCAGTACTTGCCGTCATAAAATGCCAGGTAGCTATGCAAACGAAACAACCAGGGTGCCTCGCCTTTGTTGACCAATCCATGCTGCCCAGATAACACCGGTAATGTCTTAAAATCTATTTTCTCTGTCGCTGTGCCAACACCTGGTAAATCCAGCATGGGAGGCAACAAAGCTGTTCCGCTTGAACAGCCCAATGAAAGCAAAAGGATCAGAGCAGGCAATCGGCCGAACTTTCTGTAGCAGTTAAGGCTCATTGCATGCCTCCGGACACAACGAATGACTGGAAAAGGAAACCGGGGTCAGTTATGAACAGCATAATTTTGGGCTTCGGAATCAAGATCATACACGTTGTGGTTAGGAGTTAAAACCTCTGGGTTATCGGGAAGACTTCCTGAGACGAATCTAAAGTAGCACTACCTTTTTAAGGCCTTTCCATCTTTAATAAACGGTTCTGCAAAATACTGAGGCCATTCACCTGCTTTGTTTCGAATCGCTTCGGGAGCGTATTGGGCCAAATAAACACGTCGTTGTTGACCGGTTAAATTCGCCCCACTTCGGTGAAAAACCAAACTGGAGAACACCGCTATGCTTCCAGCCGACGCGATGATAGGATCACCTGGATCGTCACCGTGATAGCCAATACGATCATTAGTCTGGGGATCACGCACATGGTCAACGAGCTCACGCTTTCCAAACCGACTCGCCGGCAGGATATAGACTGTCCCATTGGTTTCGTTGACATCGTCGAGCGTGCACCAGCAGGTGATACACTCCGTGTGATCACCGATGCGCGCCTTCACATAAGCCCCATCTTGGTGCCAGGAAAAGCTCATGCCAGTTTCCCCACATTTGATTACAAACTGATCGCTATGAAAGTAGGCGGTATCTCCGAAAGTGGCTCGGCAGATGTCAGCCATCAGATCACTAAAAATAAACTCACCTAGTTCCGGATGATCGGCATAGGTCTGCCCAACAAAGTACCGTTTTCCACGGTGATTGATGCCGAGTGTATCTGTACCTTCTCGATCCATCTGCGCTTCCATCTGCTGAACCGCTTTGGACGCAGTGGTCCGCAGTAAATTGAGATGCGCTTCCGAAAGAACCGATTCCAGGACAAAAAAGCCCTCCTTCCGATACTGATCGCGATGAGACTGTGAAATAGGGATATCCACGCTAATTTGCCGGCGTTCCATTGGTTACGTCTTGTTCCCAGGACAGGTAAGCTTTTTCCATTTGCCCAACCAAGTTTGGATTCGCTAGGGCAAGATTCACCTGCTCACCCGGATCTCCGGATAGGTTGAACAGGTATGTTTCGCCTTCTTCGACGACATATTTCCAATTACCCTCGCGCACCGCTCTGGCATGGCTATCGGTGTAAGAATTGTTGAACCTCCAAAAAATAGTTCTCGGTGGAAGCGAAACCTGGTCGAAAAGGACAGGGCTGATATCAATTCCGTCAAATGCCTGTTTCTCTGAATCCGGAGTTCCGGCCAGCGACACAAAGGTGGGTGCCAAATCCATGGTCGTTGTGATCTCTTCGCTCACGGATCCTTTTGGAATCTTTCCCGGCCAATTAAAAATGCCGGGCACCCTGTGACCACCTTCGAACAGATCCCCTTTCTGCCCGCGGTAGATACCATTGCTTCCCACCCAGGAATAGGCGCCGTTGTCCGAGGTGACCACGATCAGAGTACGTTCGCGCAAACCCAGCTCGTCTATCTTTTCAACAATAGCGCCCACACTGCTATCAACGGATTCTAACATATCTTTGTAGGCTCGCTTATAATTCTCCGGCGGCAACGGTCCGTATTTGCTATCAGGCTGAACCTGTCCTGTAACGCGCTCGTTGCCATGCCAGAGTTTTCCCTCTTTGCGGAAGGGAGGATCTGTAGGTCCTTGAAAAGGGAAATGCACCGCTGGATGCGACACAAAGAGGAAAAATGGTTCCTCTTTATGTGCTTCGATGAATTCATTTGAATGACGCGTGACCAAATCCGTTATGTAGCCTGGTTCCGGATGAAGTTCGTGATCCTTATACCAATCCACCTCGCCGTTTCTTGAAACGTGGGAATGGTAGTCCGGGCTGTTGTTTGAACAATAACTGAGGCCGAACCCCTGGTCATTGGGGCCGAAGTTATCCACATGACCCAAATGCCATTTCCCGACCACACCGCAAGCGTATCCATGCTCTGAAAGTATTTCAGCAATGGTAACCTTGCTGAGTGGAACTCCCTCATCTTTTACAAACCCGATAGCCGATTCGATACCGCTTCGCTGTTGGTATTGACCCGTCATCAAGGCCGCCCTCGTGGGACTGCAAACCGGCCCATTGGTGTGAAAGTCGGTAAACCGAATGCCTTCTTCCGCCAGTTGATCGATATGGGGTGTCTTGTGGAGCTTACTTCCATAACTGCCAAGGTCACCGTACCCGAGATCATCAATCACGATTAAAACGAAGTTTGGCTTGGCAGCCATGCTCTTCACATCACCGGCAGGTGGCTTGCAACCCATTAGCCCCAGAAGCAATCCAACCAGCATAAGGGCGACCCACTGAAATGACTTGCCGGGAGGAAATAGGATAATCATGGCGTATGCGGTTTTAGTTTCGCAGGAGTTTTTCGATTTCGGCCAAGGAAATGCTAACCACTTCAACGGTTTGTTTTTTACGGGAGAAAGCTATCAATAACTCTCCTTTATGTTCAATCACATGAGGATACTGAAGCGATTCGTAAGTGGTCGAACTGTAACTGGAATCGGTTTCCCATTCGACGCCCTCTATATGATCCGGAATGGGCAAAATGCCCAGTGCCGTGAATACAAGGCCATCCTCGGAGACGGATAAGCACAAGGGATTGCGCCGCTCGGGATTGGCGTTGTTTACCATGACGTACTGACCCGTGCTGATCCGGAGGACATTGAACTTGCTGGTGGCGTCGGGAAAGTTCGTGCGAACCGGAGCGGTCCAACTGTTGCCATCGTCAACTGAGAACGATCGAAGTAACCGACCGGACCTGGCATTGTCCCTGGCAAGAGCAACCAGGTGTCCATCAGGAAGTTCATACCAGAAAGGTTCTTCGGGTTGCAGACCATCCTCCCGATCCTTGATCGAATAGGGAACGACCCGCCAATCACTGATCGAGTGTTGCCCGCCTACCAGGAAAGAGATGGACCGGCTGGAAGTTCTTCGAGTCATCATCCAATCTCCTGTTTTCAACTTCTTCGGGGGGAAGTTGTTAATGGTATCATCAAAAACGATTCCTTCAAAATCCCACCGGCCTTCATTCGCATTCCACAGGTAGGATCGCAAATCCAGGCTTTCCCCAAAGAAGTGGGTGTGCCCATCTTTAAGCGCCTCATCATGACTGGCCAATGCCCGCAAGTTCCCATCTCCCCGAAGCCAAAAGCCTCGCGCGATATGCCGGAATCCCGGCTGGTCTGATGATCCCACTAAAATGTCTGGCTCGGTCCATGCAATTCCGTCCTTACTGGTGGCAAATCGGATATGTTGAGTTGGCTTGTCTTCCACAATAGGCCCATGGCTCCACATGCACCAGTAGCGATCCGCAAAATAAACCAGGTAAGTATGCAGGCGGTAGTGCCAGACCTTGTCTCCACGGGAAACAACGGCGTGCTTTCCGGTCAATTGAGGCAGTTGCGAGTAATCGATGTTTTCAGTTTCGAGGCCAACATCCGGAAGGCTCAACATAAGGGCAGAGTTGGGATTGCTGGCAGGATGCGGATAATTGGGGTCCTTCTTGCCACAAGAAATACTTAGAAACAAAAGCCCTAATAGTGCGGAGTAAAAGAAAGTAGATTTTAAACAGGTCATGGGGAATGTTGAACCTTCGTTGGATAATTTAACATTTTGCTGCGGGCAGGGAAGGTACGGGGATACCGGCTTTTTCCAATTCCGAGAGGATTTCTTCTAATCGGATTTCAGCGAGGCGTTTACTTTCGGCACTTAACCCCAAATAGGGAGGCGCCATGGTTTCGCCACAGATTCCGAAGCGCGAAAGAAGAAATTTAACCACCCGGATACAGAGGTTTTCAAATTGGCTAAGCGCGTACAGCTGAGAGCCGATATTTAATACGATGCGACTCAATTCCTCCACACGCTCCTTTTGCCCCTCAACCGCTGCCTGGTAAAGAGAGGTATATAAATGCGGAAAAAGATTGGAACCGCCATGCACGCCTCCGTCTGCGCCTACCCCAATGGCTTCGACCAGATACTCTTCCGGTCCCATATACAGAGAGATTCCATCGAGCTCTTTTGTCGCCTGCCTGACTTTTTTGAAATAGGCCAGGTCGCCGGAGCTGTCTTTGACGCCTACAATTCGGGGAAGTTTGCTGGCCTCAACTATGGTTTCGGGCTCAATCACCGTCTTGGTTAAAGACGGAATGTTATAGAGATAACAGGGCAATTCGGAGACGGAAGATAAAGTCTTGAAGTGTCCGAGAAGTTCGTCCTGAGAGGATGAAAAATAAGGTGGCGGCGTCATCACCAACGCATCCACGCCCATCTCTTGAGAGAAGTGACTCAATCGAACACTCGTGTCATAGACGGTATCGGTTACGCCCACCAGGACTGGCACCTTTCCAGAAACGAATTGCTTGGCCGCTTTTATAATTTCGAATCTCTGGGACAAATTCAGGCATGGCCCTTCCCCAGTGGTCCCCAACACAAAAACCCCGTCAACTCCACCATCAACCACATGATTCACCAGTTTCTCGAAAGCCGGAAAATCAACGATCCCGTTTGAATCCAACGGAGTAAGTAAAGGCGTGATTATTCCACGAATGGGATCTTTAAACAGATTGTGACTCATGGTGCTGATGGCGTTGTTTTTTCTTTTGGTGTATCATTCAATTTATCCGAAATTCGAAAATGATTGGCTGTTTCATGCCTCCATGGAAACTACTCCGGTATGAAGAATTTTATTTCGCATTTCAACCAGCTCAGGGTCCGTCATCTGCTCAATGGATCCATGCCAGAATGCGATTTTTTCACGGTTCCAGGAGTAGGCTAAGGCGATGCCTCTTCCGGTGGAAATAATAGCTGGGTAAGAAAACTCACCTTCAGCAGATTCGAGATCCAGACGATGCGCCCAGGTTTCTCCATTATCAAATGAAGCAACCAGGCTAAGCGGTGTCCTTTGGTCCCAATTGCCTGATATGGGGTTCGATGCCAGAACCAGTGTACCGTCCTGCAACTTCACTACATCCAGCCCGCTATTATTATTGGGTAAATCGGTCCGATAAAGGGGCGCCCAAGTCTTACCTCTATCCAGGGAATCACTGCGATATACCTTTCCATAGCTGGATCGAACCAACATGTGAACAGTTCCAGGTGCTGATTCCCAAAGCGTGGGTTGAATAAAACCCTCGCCGGGTAAACTGACCGGGTCGATTTCTTCAGGAGGTTGTGAGGGAATCGCTGACTGCAGAGCGTTTTTATCAGTGCAAGAGAGAAGCGGTGAATGGACCCATGTCATTCCTCCATTGTGACTGCGATCCACGAAGACCGACCAGGTCTTCTCATCTTCAATCGAATTGGGAGCAAGACAGGTTCCGTCGGCCAAAATGATCGGCTTGTTCTTCACCGGCCCCGGACTGTTGAGATTTTCCTTACTGTCCAACGCTTCTGGAGCGCTCCATGAAGCTCCTTCGTCCGTAGAAATAATTCGCCAGGTTTTCCAATCACGTGGACTCACACCAGTCTTGAAGTAAAGATGCACGCAGCTATCGGGTGCTTGGAATAATACTGGATTCCAGTGAGGCTGATCATTGACTTTGGCCACAAGACGGGGCTCGGACCAGGCGCACTGGTAACGTTCTGAAAGCCAAATGCCGACATCCGAATGACCTTCTCCAGATCCGGCAAACCATGCGGTGAGGAATCGGTTGTTCTTCAACAACAATAAGGTGGGAGCATGGCACTTTTCAAACACCTGGGGTTTTCTGAAAATATATTCATGGGTCAAAAGACTCTGACGCAGGTAGTCGCCATAACTTGATAAGTCGAGAGACTGACCCCCACTCTCAATCCGTTGGTGCAATTCCGCAAAATCCAATTGGTTCAGATCGCAGGATCGTTCGACACACAATTTCGCTGCGTGCCCCGAACCAAAACCCATCTGGGCCACGGTTGCCATAACCCTGAAGGAGCTCAGTGCAAGTTGATCGCCCGACGCGGCTCTTCCTGTAACAAGCAAATTCCTCGATCCTTTGGGAACCATGCAGGACAACGGAATATGATAGGGTTCAACCATGGCGGTGATTCCTGTACCGGCGCGTTGCATTTTATCCGGCCAATGATAGTCGAAATGGTAAGTCCCTACCGCAACTGCATCCGGGAAGACGGTTCCACGGCTCACTTCGTCTTCAGTGAGAACATGCTCTCCCACAATGCGCTTTTCTTCACGTATGCCGATGCTCCGGGAAACGGATGCCAACACATGGCGGTCCAGCTTAACACCTCCATAACCTTTGGTCTGCAAGAAGTAAATGAGGCTCATCATGTGACGACGGGCATGCATTTCAGCCTTGGATCGGCTAAATCCATCCGCCGCATCAAATCCAACCACCTTCATTTTCACCTCCACCTTACCAGTAGGAAAAACATGCAGAGAAGTCATCGGAATTTCCTCTTCATTCTCCCATACGACGGAATCCGCAGAAAGAAAGGGCTCAACCATTTTCCCAGTATCCCACATTGTGAAATAAAGGCTCATGGGTAACTGCTTATTCGCCCCTTCATGAACAACGGGGAATCCAGAAAGCGTAGCCACTCGACATTGCCCGGACGCATCTACTACAAATCCGCAAGTAAATTCCATAATACCCCCGGCCGTGGAAAGAGTAAGACGATCGACTTTGCCATCAGCCACCCAGGCGTTGATCACTCTGGAATGAAGGAGGATGTCGATACCCTTTTCTAAGACAATCTCTTGAAGAAAAAAAGCACACCACTCCAAGTCATATTCGCGCCTATCCGCAGTAGGGTTATACTTACTTATCAAACCATGTTTTCCCAAGCGGTTTATCAATTCGGCAAATTCATGGTTCACTCGTTCCGAATCTCCGCAAAAACCCGCTACCCCCCCGACTGTTCCCTGGCCACCCAGCACATTGCTTGGTTCAATAATTAACACGCGGTTATCAGAAGTCTTCGCCGCAAGGGCAGCCATGATTCCAGCCATTCCAGCTCCGACTACTACTATATCATACCTGTCTTCCATGAGCGATTGTTCAGATTGAGGTGTATTTGGCATCATAGAATGGCTGCTTACAAATTTGCAATAGAATCAATTGTTACACAAGCAACGTTACCAGTGGGAGTAGTAAATAAACTCGCAATTATCCGCCAGTAATTGGCCTATAGGGAGTACATCGGATTAGGCGACCGGCTCTGGTTTTAAAGGAAGGATCAGCAACATTCTTAAAACCGATAAGATAAACTCAGACGCCAATTTCGTTCCCAATTAGCTCCAACACCTGTCCACCAAGTGCTCGGCAGAAGGTCGACGTTATCCTCCAGATTATCTATTCGCAGACGAACCGTCCATTTGTCCATTGCGTAGCCGAAGACCACACCGAGCTTATCGCCCGATGGGATGGAGAAGTTCGATGCACGATTAAGGACACTGTCCCCCCAATAATTATACATACCTGCTATTGAGAATCCATCCAGAGGACCATCAGCAAACTCATACCTTACCATCGTTGCTAAGGTGGAATCCGGCACCCCCCAAAGCGGTAATCCATCTGAGGAAATCGTGGAATCCACGTCGGAATAGGAAAAGAGAATATTCCATTGGGGTGCCGGGTTGATTGCGACATCCATTTCAAAACCCTTGGTAGACTGACTTCCGGCTGGCGCGTTGTAGGATGTGTCACTTACTCCTGTAACGCTGCCATCTTCGTCACGGATACCCACAAGTACATTGTCCTCCACTGTATCGAAATAGGCCAATGTGGCGACCACACGGCTATTGAAGTAATTAAATTTCAACCCCAGTTCATCGGTCCCAACGGTGCGATTGGGAAACCGTTGCCCAAATGTAGCCAAACGCCGATCAATGGCAAACACGGGGACGAAGGTTTCCGCATTGTTGTAGAAAAAAGAGATCTGGCTGTCATCGTTCTGCAAGAGCTTGTAGACGAGACCGTAGTTTGTGGTGTTTGTGTTATCCTTTTCTGTTACCGGGGCGCGTACGTTGTTATTTACAGTGCTTTTGGAGAACGATTCGTCTTCATCATAACGAACACCCGCAGACAGGATGAGTCTATCATCGAATACATACATCCTATCAATAACAGCGGCATTCCACAAATCGCGCTCGCTATCATTTGAATTGGTGATGAAGACATCATAGTACTCCAACGCAATTTCCCTCAAGTCCCCCAGGCCGGCTGGAACATTCGGCCAGATTTCAACAATACCTTGCCCCGGAATTCCGGTATCAAAGTTGAATTGCTGACGAATGTCGGCAGGTAAGGTGCCCACATTGTTGATACGGATATCCTGACCCTCGCCTTTACTATCCACGCTTTGCAATTGGGAATAAAAAAGGAGCTTGTGTTTGGTGGGGCCAATATCGAAGGAAAGATTCAAGTCGGCGGCAAAAACCGACCAGTCGGTTTCAGTCGGCCCACCGGCATTGTAGCGCAATCCCTGACGACCAAAGCGGGAAAGATTGTTATTAATTTGCCCAAACATGGTAGGATCTCTTCCCACACTGGGGCGGCCATCGGGAATCCGATTTCCATTCTTGTCGATAAACACGGTATTTCCATTGGCTCGCGTCCTGTTCCCCGTATCCTCACGATGTCCAGACCGGGCAACAAAGCGAAAGTCGGCTAAGACCTCGCCCATATCGAAACTTTTGGTTAAGCCAGCCTCATAGGTCTGATACTCGTTAAATTGAAGGTTTTGCACCGCTACGCTGGCACTTCCGGCAAAATCCTTAATGGCTGCGCCTTTACCATCAGGCGTGCCAAACATGAATACGGTATTGGCAACTCGACTGGAAGTATCATCGACGAAGATCCCCGAAACCCACAGGTTCAATCCGTTTTCAAATTGGTAGGAAAAGCTTGGATTAATGAAATAAGATTCAGGTTTATTCGTTTCGGAAGCCAAGCCGACGGCACCATCGGTATTGGTAAAGGCGGCGGATACCCGATAACCAAGGCGGCCATTATCTTTTTCGATCACGTTTGAATGATCCACGCTGGCCCGCCATGAATTAAAGGAACCAAACATCACATCCGCCTTCGTCATGGAAACAGGCAAAGGACGCTTACTAACGATATTAACTACCCCGCCTTGATTGTGCTGCCCGAACTGAACACCGGCAGGTCCTTTCACGATTTCCACACGTTGTAAGAGTGAATAATCGAAACCGCCATTGTTCGTGTAATTGAAATCTGGAATTCCATCCCTCAAAGCACCGGTGGTTGTGTAACCTCTAAGCGAAATCGACTTGGTTTCCTGCAGTCCTCCCCCGGCATTTCCCGCAGTTACGCCACTTATGAAATTGAACGTGTCTCCCAGCGTCACCGCTGCCGTGTCTTCAATCAGCTTTTCATTGATGGTCACAACAGATCCCGCAATATCCGTGATTGGAACAGCAATACGGGAGGCAGATGAAGATGAGGTTGTAGAATATCCCAACACATCTTTGTCAGAGACGGTGAATGGATCCAGATCCACAATTTCATTTTCATCACTCTGAGAAAATGCGGAGTGAGCAAGCCCGGATAGGGCGACAAACAGTATCGAAAGCAATACGATTCGATGAAACAGGGTATTGTAGTTTTTCATTTTGATAAGAATTAGAATAGGTCTTTTGGAGTAACGAGTTAGAAACTGATGATCCTGAATGCTTCATAATCCACTGCTCGTTTGTATTTAAATAACCTCATTGAAGTTATCAAAGATTTCTGAGCCGGGTAAAAAGCAGAGTTAAAGTTACATGCAGTTTTCCTTGAAAAGGTAGGCAGTAAAAAAAGTATCCAGCAGTGAAATTTGTAACACGCAGGCTATTTTTATTTAAAACAGGGGAAATGAAATAGTCTTGAATTGAGTTTATGCCCTATCAATAACCCATCCCATGCAGAGTAAAACGGATCACCTGGCGTTGATCAAAAGCGCTTTAAGCCCATTCTTGAAACCGAATCGACTGGGATCCTGTTATCAAATCTTCGAAGGCAAGAAGCCCAGCAACGAATCGACCGCTTATACGGAAGGCCGGGCCTGTCGACTTATTCTGGGACTTTCCGGGAAAGGTAAGTTCCTCACTATCGAGGGTGGAAGAGAATCTACTTTCGAAATCAGTCGCGGCAACAGCATTTTCCTGGCTTCCAGTACCTGGATTAGCTGTATCCCGGAAGTCACATACAAATCTTTGGGTATTATTTTTGGTCAATCTTTTCTTCGATTAACCATCACACAACGAACCGTAAAAAACGGAGAAGTGAATCTCAAATACCTCGCCAAGTGGCAAAGCAATCGAGTCCTTCATATCCGGGAAGATCACGTACTCCAGTTGCTGCAACAACCCAATCCCTCGAGCCTGGGTGAACGCTATGTAAGCAACTTGTTGGAAATCATCTTGTATCTCACCTGGGACGCCTTGCTGGCAAGCGAAGCGCATCAACCGGCCCAGGCGCAAGGACTGTGGCAAGCGATTCGCGAGTACATCATGGAGCACTGGTCGGAATCCACCCTTTCGCGTGAACAGTTGGCCGACCACTTCCACGTCCACCCCAATCACATATCCCGTATCTTCAAAACTTACGGAAAGACTAAATACATTTCCTTTCTCAATGAAGTGAGACTATCAAGAAGTATGGAACTCCTGGATTCATCCAGTTATAACATAACCGATATAGCTGCGCTCTGCGGCTATACCGATCTTCAATACTATATCAAGTGCTTCCGCGAACGCTATGGAGCAACGCCGGGAGAGTATCGTAGATTACAAAATAATTAAAGGAGGCTTGCCGACTTTTTCAAGGACCTCCTAAAAGAACGCGTTTACGCCCGCCAAGGACGACGATTCTTTCAACCAATTTTCAAACCACTGACTTCCACCTGCCTTCCAGAAATGTGTTTAGTATCTCATCATACTCCGGGTCCTCTTCGTATGGCACTATTTTCTGTCCACTGATCAACCATCTCAGATTCCTTTCCAATCCTTCCCGCAACGAAATTTCGCAACGGAATTTCAGATCTTCACGCGCCCGTAAATTGTCATAAATTCCGGGATACTGAAAGCTTCGTTCGCATTGGGCTGATCGCTGGGGATTTATCTCGGTTAGAACGTGGGTAGGAATGTAGATAATATGCAGTTCCGGGATTTTGAGACACTCAGCGATAACCTCGTAATACTGCCTCCAGGTGATCCACTCATCACTCGTTACGTTGTAAACTTCACCGTAACTTTTCTCATTATTACACGCTGACACAAATCCCCGCGCGACATCGCTCGCGTGGCACGCTGACCACAACCCGTAACCGTCGCCATGAACGCAAATCGGTTTCCCTTTCATCATCCGATCTAAAAAACTGCTGTTGCTCCCCAATGAATGCAGAATCATGCCAATATCTCCATAAGTGTGGCCTGGTCGCAAAACCGTCGCATTGTAGTCACCGCGTTGGTGTGCGACGAAATGAATGGCCTCGCACTGAGCTTTGTCCAAGCCGTTTTTAAACTTGGCACCGAGGGGTTCATCTTCATTGACCGGATAGCGTGCGGCCGGCTTCGGATAAACATTGGTTGTGCTGCAAAATATCAACTGCGTGGCAACGCCTCGAGCGGCCCGGTGCATGCTATCCGCGTCAGCAGGATCCGAACAATGGATGTCAATGATGCAATCCCAAGGGCCGTATTTCCGAACTGCCTCTTCAAAACGTGCGTGATCCGTTCTATCACCCCGGATAGTTTTTGGCTCGCTGACTAATCGCGACTTCGTTTCACCCCGGTTATAAACGGTGAGATCGACCTCGCCTGCAAGAAGCTGGTTGCTTATCTCAGTGCTGACGAGGCCGGTGCCACCTATTATTAGTACCTTCATTTATCCTCTATGCAAACATGGTGGAATACCTTCGATTATAACACATGATCCTGTACTTTGGTTAGACTAACTCAAAATAATAAGAGAGTAAATTTGTAACCAGAAAGCAAAATAGTGAAATCGATAATCGAGTAATCGCCATAGGCTCCCGTTGAAACAACTCACAATAATCCAGGGCAGCCTGTCGCCCGGTTACAAATTTCACGTTCCATATAAAACAAATATCTGCTAATTGAATCTAAAGACAACTCCACAATTTCAACCTGGAATTTGTGAACACTCATTGAATGAATATTGCGATCAGACCCCTGGATATTACCGCCGTAGCGATCTACTTGATCTGCATGGTGGTGATGGGGATATTTTTTAGTCGACGCAACGACACGACCGAAAAGTACTTCGTAGGCAACCGTGCGTTCTCGGGCTGGGTTATTGGACTATCCATGTTGGGAACCATCGTGAGCTCCGCCACATTTCTGGCACTGCCCGCTGCGGCCTATGTATTGGATTGGCGGCAACTGACCATTAACCTCATGCTGCCGTTCGTGGCTATTCTGGCCATTGTGATTTTCATTCCGTTTTTCAGACGAGGCAAACTCACGTCTGCTTTTGAGTATCTGGGGGAGAGGTACGGGACGGCCCCGCGTCTTTACGGAACCTTCAGCTTCATTGTGCTGCAACTGATACGGATGGCCCAGATTCTTTTTCTTGTTTCACTACCGATTCAATTCCTGACCGGGGCACCCATCGAATGGGTGATCATTGGCGCCGGCCTATTTATAGCATTTTATACGATTGCCGGCGGTATTGAAGCAGTCATCTGGACGGATGTTATACAAGCCGTCATTCTCATGGTCGGAGGATTGGTCTGCTTTATCCTGATTGCATTCGACTTACCAGGAGGATTTGGTCAGATCATCGAAGTGGGTCAGGCCAATAACAAATTTAGTCTCGGCAGTTTCGATTGGAATCTGTACGAACGGACCTTCTGGACCGTGGCCATCTTGGGTATCATCAACTGGCTCATGATCTACAGTGGCGATCAAAACATTGTGCAACGCTATGCTTCAGCCAGGTCCATGCGCGAGGCGCGAAAGGCAACCGCAATCTATTCCGCCATCGCACTTCCCATGTGGATCATGTTCTTCTTTGTGGGCACTTCCCTCTTTGTCTATTACTCCACCTTCCCGGATCAAACGGTGGCAGCCCTCGAGGCCGACCAGGTCCTGCCCTATTTCATTCTCACCAAAGTTCCGGCAGGCGTAGCCGGGATTGTAATCGCAGCCGTATTGGCCGCGGCCATGAGTAGTCTCGACTCCGGAATCAATGCCATCTCAACGGTCTCAGTTATTGATTTGATGAAGCCTCATCTAGCAAAAAAACGAGACGATCGTTATTATCTGGTCGCAGCCCGGCTCATCGCTGGGGTCGTCACCACACTTGTGATTTTGGGCGCTATCATCTTCAGCAAAATTGAGAAGGAAAGTATGAATGACGTGAGCCTCATTGTAACGAGCATTTTCGGAGGCTGCCTCATGGGATTGTTTATTCTGGGATTCTTTTCGAATCGAGTGGATGGAAGATCTGCTACAATTGCCATGTCCTTTGCCATCCTACTGAATATCTATATCGGACTAGGATTTTTGGGGCTGCTTCCCAAAGCACTCATTTTGAATATTCATACATACTGGGTAGCGGCACTTGTAAATGGAACCTTTATCGCTCTGGCCTACACAATAAGTAGGATCCGCAATGTAAGACCTGCCAATCTGGAATGTCTCACTGTTTGGAGTTCTAAAAAGTAACGGAACATTCAAAAGCGGTTTTTTAGTTTTCCCGTTTTACAGGCGTTGAGGATCGCTATCTAATTCAAGCCTTTCCAAAAATGCATACTCGAATAGCTTTCCTCTTTGTTCTGCTTCTGGCAGGATTTATTCCAACTTTTGGGGCAGAAAAACCCAACATCCTTTGGATTTCCACCGAGGATCACGGTCCGCATTTGGGTAGCTACGGAGATGAGTATGCGACCACACCGAACTTGGACGCCTTTGCGAAGCGTGCGTTTCGTTACACCAAAGCCAGCTCGAATGTTCCCGTCTGTGCACCGGCCAGGACAACGATCATTTCGGGCATGTATCCGCCATCAACCGGCAGTCATCATATGCGCTCGCGAGTTCCAGCTCCGGAATGGTTAAAGTTCTACCCAAACTACCTCCAAGAGGCAGGGTACTACACCAGCAACAATTCGAAGGAGGATTACAACCTTACCACGGACAACAAAGGTTGGGACGATTCGTCAAACACAGCCCACTGGAAAAACCGGCCCGACGGAAAGCCCTTTTTCTCGATCTTCAATTATACTAAGACGCATGAAAGCCAAATTCGAAACGACAACGAGAATCCGCATCACGACCCAGCCAAGGTGCCACTTCCACCCTACCATCCCGACACCATCGAAGTTCGCAAGGACTGGGCACAGTACTATGATCGACTGACCGAGGCGGACAATTTCTTTGCCGCAAGAATGAAGGAGCTGGAAGAGGCCGGAGTAGCGGACGACACCATCGTCTGGTACTGGGCCGATCACGGTTCGGGTATGCCGCGCAGCAAACGATATGCGGGCTGGAGTGGATTACATGTTCCGTTGATTGTTCATTTCCCCGACAAATGGAAACACCTGGCTCCCAAAGGATACGCGGAGGGGAAAACCACTGACCGTCTGGTTGGATTCATAGATTTTCCGGCCACCCTCTTATCACTCGCAGGAGTAACCATTCCAGATTACTACCACGGCCACGCATTCGGTGGAGAACAGCAAACTGAGGATCCCGATTATTCTTTCGGGTTTCGCGGTCGGATGGACGAACGCCCGGACTCGTCTCGTACCATTACGGACGGTCGTTATATTTATATCCGAAATCATTACACCCACATCCCCCACGGACAGTATGTGCTCTATCAGCAAAGGACGCCGACCACCGCAGTCTGGAATCAGATGTTCAAGGACGGACAACTCAATGAGGTTCAATCCCAATTCTGGCAACCACACCCACGGGAAGAACTCTTCGACCTGGATAACGATTACCACAGCATCCATAACCTGGCGAATTCGAAAGACCACCAGGCGATCAAACGAAAACTCAGCAAGGCGCTTGATCAACATCTGACCCGAACGGCCGATTTAGGATTTATTCCAGAGGCTTTAATCCAAAAGGAAGCAATAGCCGGAGAAGGCATTTCTCCAGTCGCGTCCGGTCGGGCCATGTTGAAAAATGCACCAGGTTTCGGTGTGTCGGTGTTGAAAGAAATTGATCTTGGTAAAGACTTTGCAGCCAAGCTCAAGCACTCGTATTCACCTGTTCGCTACTGGGCAATCATGCAAATGCTCGGATCGAAAAACACGGCGGTTTATGCGGAGCACGAACATTTGATTGTCGAGGCCTTGAGGGATCCGGAACCAATTGTTGCCGTAGCCGCCGCAGAATGTCTTGGCTCAATGACCACTAGAAAAACGCACAAGGAGAGGGCCTTAACAACCCTTCTTCAATACGCCGCCTTTCCCGGTAACGAATTGTTTTTAACGGTTCACGCCCTCAATGCATTGGAACACCTCAAAGATCAGGGAGTGAAGCTTCCGGACGAAGCTCGAAATTTGACGCAGAAACACGAAGACATCCCGGCAGTATTTGATTACTACCGACCGCAATTGATTGAGCGGTTTTAGAGTAGAGAGATTCTTTTCCTCCAATAAATCCAATGCACCCGAAGAATGACCTGGAAGTCATTCTTACCCTTATAAATTGGTAGACGGGAAAGTTAATGAAGAGCCCTGAAAGCAGCTTCCTGGAAGGCTTTGCGCACGGGCGAGTTATCCCCGTTGTTAAACCCGCGGCGCTGAATCATAAGGATGTATATCGTTTGGGTTACAGGATCCGCCCAGCTTTGTGTCCCATACGCTCCACCATGGCCGAAAGTACCCGGAGACAGCATCGCAGTTACTCCCTGAGGATCTTTGACCACTTGAAAGGCGAGTCCCCAGCTCATTCCATCGGTAAACCCTGTTTTGATTTCGCCTGTTTGCGTCCTTGTTAATTCCCGAACCGATACTTTCGACAATATACGCTGTCCGTTGTAGATGCCTCCGTTCAACATCATCTGGTAAAAGCGCCGAAGATCGTCTGCGGTAGAAAAAAGGCCGCCTCCCGGTTTAACCGTCCGCTTCGTATCCCACAGCTCACCCATCACAAAGTGGACCTTTACTTCGGTCAGCTCCCTAACTTCATCATTTTTCAAATAGGACTTGGCCAGGCGCTTGACCTGATTCTTTGAAGGAAAGAATGTGGTGTCCGTCATTCCCAGGGGATTAAGAATTCGCTCTTGCAGAAATTCTTCAAAACGCTGGCCGGAGACTACTTCAACAATGCGTCCTACGGTGTTGGTGCCTGCGGTGCTGTACTTCCAGCGACTCCCAGGTTCGAACTCCAGAGGTCTTTGAGACACCAGCGCCGTCAACTGAGCGAGGGAAGTATGTCCTCGCGGTTCGTCCGTGTTGGGCACACCCGCGGTGTGAGTCAGAATATCCAACACCGTAATCTTCCTGGCGGGTCGTTTTAAAGTCATCGTGTCATCGGACTTTTCACCGATCATCCATTGGTCTTTAAATTCCGGGAGATGTGTTTCGACGAGATCATCCACACTTAGCTTTCCTTCTTCGACCAACATCATTAAGGCTGCTCCAGCCATCGGCTTCGTCATGGAAGCAATCCAGAAAAGGTCATCCTTCCTCATGGCTCGTCCGGAATTTAGATCGGAGACCCCCATCGTTTCAAAACTGACTATTTCGCCTTTATGCGCGACCAAGGTCACGGCACCGGAAATTTCCCCGGCATCGATGAAAGGCTCAACTGCCGCACGCACTGCGGTGGAGACGTCGCCGGCAATCAACATGCTGGCGGAGAGAAAAACAAGTGAGGGTATAAGTAGATAGCGCATCAATTTTTAGCGTATTGGTTCCATGCTCTTTCGATTCGTTCTTTGTCGGGTTTACCATCGGTGACCAGGATCCGGTAATTCGATTCGTTCTTCACTCCGGGTTCTAAACTCCAGGGAAATTCCTGAATCGGCACCCAGTTGAAAAAGATGGCTCCATTATTACTCGTTTCCGGCCAGATTCGCTGGCGTTGCGGAGCGTCGTGGTTTTCTGGATGACCCATAATGATAATGGACGCATCGCCATAGTCGGTAGGTCCATACATCGCGCACCAACGGGCTCGGGTTTCGTGTCCGTTATTACGATCCATACCTTCTGAAGTAAGGTAATTACTGTTAGTCTTGTCCCAAGCGCCAGGTGCACGATAAGCGAGTGGTCCTCCGTAGCGGTAGGCTGGCAACTCAAGGGCGTGATCACTCACATTGGTTTGCCTGGTTTTATGATCAATCACATACGCGCCTTGCCGAACACTGACGAGAATCGAGAAATCTTCTTCCAGGATGACCTGCTCGGGATGGCCCTCATAAGCCAACGCAACATGATGCTGTCGGACGATGAAGCCCACGCGGTTTTTATTCTCAACCATCTTGAGAGTCTTCACGAAACGGATGGTGGCGGTTTCCTCCTTTAAATTCCAGAAGTCCAGATTTCGTCCGTTGTGAGACGTCTCCACCCAGGCATGCCAAAGACCCATGTGGTGAATATGGTCGTCCGGATGAATCCCGGTAACCACTCCTCCCAGCGGAGATTTGATTGGGTGGATAAATCCACTGCGCTCAAAAATCTTCGGCTGACCCTCAGGCGGAGGCATGATCGCCTTGTGGTAGGTCAGGACTGTTTTACCATCGCTTGTGATTTCAATGTGTGCATCCGTCTCAACGACATGGAGCTCCGCAAAGCCAAGGTGGTAGAGAATCAGAAAGAAGGAGAATAGTGCCAGGGGCTTTTTCATAAGCCTGGTTTATAGCCGATGAAGTGACCGAATGTAAATCACCAAGGACTCGACGTCCTCATCGGAAAGAATTCCTTGGTAAGGCGGCATACCGGCCTCAGCGCCATCGAATCCAGCCACCATCTTTGCAACCGGATCAAGGATGGATTCTCGAAGGTATTCTTCCATTGCCTCAACCTTACGGCCATCCGTCAAAGTTCGTTTACTTCTCCAGAGTCCTGCCCAGGTCGGTCCACTCTTCCCCTCGGTGGATCCATCCAAGGAGTGGCACCCGATGCATCCGTAGAGGGTCGCAACTTCGAGTCCTCGAGCCTCCGATACAACGGCCTTCTTAGTGCTAACATCCCGAGGAGTAGGTGCCGAGGCAAAGAGCTGCTGAAAGTTAGTGGAAGGAAAGCCCTCATCAACGAGAGAAACCCCGGACAATTCATGAATGGTAAAATACACCGAACTCCATTCTCCGGTCAAAAGATGTTGAACCTCCAATTGCATGGTTGTGGTCATGTTATCAATGGCGATAAACACTGACTTTTTATCCGCTGTCAAAAGAACCGAATGCACGTAACGAACATCAGCGCCGGTGGTTCCGTCCGCTTTGTAATGGGCTGAACCGTAGTCAGGTTTGCGAATGTATTCCCATGAGCTAACATTGAAACTGGCAGGATCAAGAGCAACCTGGGGATCGAGTTCATCGGCGAAACGAAGTAAGACACCCTCTTTAAAAACCTTGGCCTGGGTCGGATGTTCATCGGTGGATTTCAAAACGCGCAAGCGGCAGATTCCCTCCAGTCGCGGAGCAAAGCAGTCCCAGATTTGGAAACCAACCATATACGCCATTCCATCGGTAGGGCTAATCGCTCCTTTTAATAGCGGCACCTCGAAATCGAGACCCATTGCAACTCCGGCGGCTTGAATGATTTCCCCTTCTTCAGGAATGAAGATTTTTATGAGGCTGGGTCGTTTAAATTCGATATAAAGAATGGATTTATAGAGGGCACCCAATCGAGAGTCGCTACCCCATAGCGGATCAATTCCTGACTGGGCAACCCGGTGAGGCAGCCACAATGCGGGTGGCTGAATGGGAGTTTCCTTTGCAGGGCTCCCCGGTTGAAATCCCAAAAAGCTTCCTTCTCTGACAATGTGGAAAGGAGTGGTTGGCACCCAATTACCTTGTTGGTCGCTGGCAACGATCAGGTCATCCCGTTCAGGAATTGAATTCAAAAATCCATTACGGAAACCATAGGCCCAAAGATCGATCTGCTTTCCATCGGCAGAAACTTTTAGCACCCGTCCGCTGTGCGGCGAGTAGGCCGTCTCCTGCTGGCCGCCTTTATTGATGATCCAACTCCCGTCCTGCCGAAGCACCAGGCTCATGGGGAAGTCACGAGTATCGCCACTTTGAGTAAAGCGATTGCAGAACATCCGATAGAAATCGATTTCGCCGTCTCCATTCAGGTCTTCCAATTTGGTAATACCTAGTCGGCTAAACACAAAAATATCGTCGCCCCGAAGTTTAATGCAATTGGGCTCGTGGAACCCTGCGGCGATCTTGGTCCATCCGACTGCATCGTCATGGGATCCGAGCCCGGCCAAGCGGTACACATCTCCATCATAAGTAACCACGATCGCATCTCCATTCGGATAAAAATCGATGCTATAGGGTCGAACACGACGCTCCCAGGGATTGGGGTAAGGAATCCGCAAATGATCCACCGCATAAGAACCTTGTGCTTTCCCCGGTTCCATCTCCGTAGTGATGGAGTCAGGCCAATGCTTGGTGAATTTACTTGTGCTGAAATCAAAAGGAGCGAAGCGAGGATAGCCTTCATCTTTCTGCTTCACCGGATAGCTAACCATCATGAGTTCCTTGGAAACACCCTCACCAGAACTTTCGGTGAGGCTGGGCCCATCCGACTTTGTCCCCTTGTCATCAACCACCAAACTGACCGTTTCTTTAACACCTTCCAAAAGCAGCGTGCGAACAACAACAAATTCATTGCCAACATTTTCGACGCGGAAATGTTCACTTACCTCCCCTCCAAATAGCGAATAATGAAGCAACGCTGAATCGCCTAAATCTTCCACCCCGATCCACTCCCCATACTCAGGTGGAAGAGGACCCCTCCCGAGCTCGTTCTCATCTATCCAGCGAGAGCGCGGATCTTCAAATCGCTCTTCTCCTTTCTTAAACCAACCGGGGTATAAACCCGTGGATGCGATCATCTTCCCGATCGGTTTGGGAAGTTTCTTTTGCCCCCCGCCCATCTTGCGCAACGGAACCTCGTAAGATAAAATAGCCAAGCCATCCAAAGTCACAAAATCGCCCTGCCATATCGCGGCCACGCGTAGAAGTTCGGTATCGAAACACACATAAATATCGTCTTCCAATGGAAGAATGACTGCGCGAGGAACCAGATTATCCTTGTTTCCTGCCGGAGCAATTCCGCGTAAATCCACCGTTGCCTCAAGAAACGGAAAGTCCTTGTCGAGAAACTCGGTATAGAGCGGTTTGTCGTCGCGTAGATGGTAGGTCTCGCCATCAAGAAAGACAGGTAACAGAAGGCAGATTAAAAAAAATCTCATGTAGATTTTAGTCACGCTTCGGCACTCTTTTGCCAAAGATCTCTAAGTACCTTCAGATCTTTCTCTAATGCCTTATAAACCTGCTTTTTAGAGATAGTGATCTCACGATCGCCGTGGTTCGCACCGCCCAGGTCGTATTCGGCGTGCATGGAAACAGTTGGATGAACGCCCAGTTTGCGAAGCAATTTGAAATAGCTGACAAAGTCCACCATACCTTCTCCCAACGGTGTATTCAGAACAGAATACTTCCCGGTCTTCGGACTGACTGCCCAGATGAAGTCCTTGATTACAATGGTCGATAGGTAATCTTTGAGCCATTCAACACCCATAGGCCAAGCCCTACCCCCTTCGACAGTGGCATGACGAATGTCGAACTGACATCCCGACCATCGAGGATCCAGACCATCCAGAAGATAGACAATGTCGGGAATATAGGATCCCACATGTGCACCTGAATGATTTTGGTAGGCACCATGTAAGCCCAAATTCTCATTGAACTCCGCCAAGGCTTCCATGTCCTTGCGATGACCATCCAGGTTTTCCTTCCAGGACTTCCCAGCTGCAAAATCATAATAAGCCATCCGATAGTATTTGATTCCTTGATCGGCAGCCGTCTTCAGGACCTGAACATTCAAAGGGTCGGAGGCATTGTTGATCCCCGAGGCCATCATCACTGAAAGTAAGCCTTTATCGCTGATCGCCTCTACCGCCTTGGGCAAGTCGCGCTCAACGTGTTCGGGTTCCACGTGGCCTCCAGGGCGAACTGATAGTTCAATACCATCAAAGCCGAGCTTGTTTACCACGCTTGCCATTTCAGGATAATCCAGAAACTGAAGGTGCTTTGAAAAGATATGCACAGACAAGGGCCTGGTCCAGGTGGGACGTTTTCTGTCCGCTGCAGACACCTTTTTAGAGCCAAAGCTCAAGGATAAAGCAGCCAGTTTTGCAAAATTTCTTCGATCCATAGGGTAAATTTTTAGAAACTATAGGTTCCTTTTGTGTTCCGTGTAAATAATGGAAACGGTCCATTTCCTTCACAAATAGAAGGGGCCGGAGAAACTAGCGTTCAAGCAGGTGCTTGAAATAGGCATGGTAACCTCGAAAAATATTGCTTTCATCAACCAGGCCTTCCTTTTGAAAAATGCGATGCACTTCCGGTAAATGCGTGAATGCAACCCCGGGATAATAGTGATGGTAGATGTGGTAATTGAAATGAAGCCGTGGGAACAATAATCGCTCCCACCAGAAAGGGATTATCGTTGCGGTTGATTCTTCGATTTTACCGCTTGCAATATCGTACTTGTGTTCACAAATCGCGCTGAACCGAACAATAGCCGGTAACACTATCAACAAGGGAATTATCCAGAGTACTAACAGTTCTTTCCAGAAACCAAACCAGATTGATACCCCGACAATAACGGTATAATAAAATAACCTAAGCACAACGGGTCTCCATTTTTCGGGGCAATCTCACCATGTCCGCTTATTGACATGATCGTATAGGCCTGCAGAGCCTCCATCCTCTGCACAACGAATTGAGGA
>JAQBYJ010000045.1 GCA_027622555.1 Verrucomicrobiota bacterium | reverse complement strand
TTCGATTCCTACTGGGACCAGAAAAACGCCGCATGAGGCATCTAAGGAAAAAATTTGTCCTGCACCCCTTCCCGTGCCGACTTTGAAACGGTGGTGGAAATTGGAAAGGAGGCAGTTTATGATGAATTGCCCTATTCCATCCCCAATGAATCGGTCGATGCACCCGGAAGTCCGTTGCTGGCGGATAATCATTTCTATGTGGCAGGCACCTACCCGGCCCCGATCGGGGATGTAGCCACAACCGAAGATTGGAAGACCAACTTCAGCTGGAACCTCTGGGAGGGCATGACCAAGCGAATCTACTTTTCGGCTAATGGCATCGATCTTTCACAATCCCGGATCAGCGTGATTTTGGGATTGCTTGCGGGTGGATCAGACAACCAGCCCACCATTGGCAAAGGCCACCGCGATGTGATAGTCCGACACAATGGCGTCGACGTAAGCACAACCCTTCGCCTTGAGCAGGAACTGGATGTATTTTTTATAAACTTCAACGCGCAACCGCTTCCGCCTTCGGGACTCAATTACATTGAAATTCAGATGATTGGCGCAGGCGATGGGGTTATCGACCAAATGGCAATTCACAACTTCTGGATGCACCTCGATTTTGTAAAAATCTCCATCCACAGCGATGCCTTAACCGACCAGGATGGAGATGGTCTGCCTCTTTATTGGGAACAGGAAAACTTGCTCGATGACTCGGATGCCAGTGATGCCACACTTGATCTGGACAAGGATGGGCTGACAAATCTGGGGGAATTCGCAGCGGGAACCCTGGCCCGGAAATCTGACTTCGACGGAGATGGCCTGTTGGATGGAGAGGAAACCCAATCCGATCCGAAACGTATGGATACCGATGGAGATTCACTCCCTGATAGAATCGAACTTGGCCAAACGCCTGCTTCCAACCCCAACCTCAAAGATTCCGATGGCGATGGTCATGGGGATGCGTGGGAGAAACAGACCGGCTTTGATCCTTCTGATAATAATAGCGTTCCGCCCCCGTTTTCTTCGGCCATTGGCATAAACTTTCCAACCATACTCAACAAGGGGACCCTGATCCCCGAAGATCAGGTGGCCGGTGTGGTTCCTCAGATTTTCTGGAATCAACCTCGCCTCTTGTCATGGGGAAATCAGATCGGCGATACGAATGCGATCCGGCGACCCGTTCCTCAGAAGATAGTCGATTCAAATGGCGATGAAACAACGTTGGAGATAAGCTGGACAGCAGGCGGAGTTTCCGGAAAACCGGTAAAGACACCCATTATTCACCCGATTGATCGGCTCCTCGCCGGAGGACTTTCTATACACGGGGCGGAGAATATCGGGGTAGAAATTAACCTCACGCAAATCCCCTTTACCCAGTATGATCTCATCGTTTACCCCACAGGAGACACAGATCAACAAGAAGGAGTTGAGATGGTGCTTAACAACGATGAATCCACGCGAGTCCATTTAAAAACGTTGAGCGAAGGATTCCTCCACCCCCGTTTTTTTGAATCCATCCCATCACCCTTTAACCTGATTCCTCCGTCCGGCAATTTCCTCCGCTACCGAAACTTGAGCGGTCCCACCTTGAAAATCGAAATGCCGGTAACCCTACTCGGGAATCCGGGTATAGCCGCCATACAGCTTATTGACCGCCAAGCCGACCAGGACTCGGACGGATTACCCGATTCATGGGAACTGGAATACGGATATAATTATGCATTGGCCGGGGATCAGAATATGGATACCGACGGGGATGGTTTAATCAATTTGGACGAACTGAATCGCGGAACGCATCCTGGTAAAGCGGATACCGACGGAGACGGACTCAGCGACCTGGTCGAAACCGACAGCGGAATCTATGTTAACCGCCAGAATACCGGAACCGATCCCCTGCGTGTTGATACGGATGGTGACCGCATTTCCGACAGGGACGAATTATACGAAACCCTGTTCGCAACGAATCCTTTGAAAAACGATGAAGATGCGGACGGCATTAACGACCGGGAGGAGTGGAGATTCCATTTAAACCCCTTGGCCAACGACGGAGCCGTTGCCAGTGTTCCTGTCTTCAGTAATGGGAATCAGACTTTGACCTGGACCATCGATGACCTACAGGTCATCTGGGATCGCCGCATAGGAATCGTAAATACCAGCTACTATGGTCTTGTTACCTTCTTCGTCAGAAATTTCGCAAATCCCGAGGGCGATCTCGATATCCGTTTTGTTTACGTTAACGGTTCTCTGAGAATCGATTTTTCCTCCAGAAACGGCAGTTTTTTCGATGCGGGGAGCAGCGGTGACCAATATCTTTACTTTTCTTCTTATCCCAATGCCGAGGACAATAAAGAGGAATCCTGGAACCTGCTTGGTTTAAGCAATACACCAACCTTGCAGATATCCGACCGACTGAAACTGGAATTCACAGCCCAGAGGCAACCAGGAAGTTCATTCTGGAATTTGAACCTGTCTGTTTTCAACTATAAGCGTGGCGAAGTCGTCGCAACTGATTCCCGAACCAATATTCTGGCAAGCTCTTCCATTTTGGACGGCAGCGCGGCTTTCGGATCCTGGGAAAATGAACCGGGAGTAGTCACTATCTGGAAGCCCGCCGGCCTGGACGCTTTTTTCACGAAACAAACGCTGAACAGTTCGAATTTCAATGCCATCGAGGACGACTCGGACCGCGATGGATTGCCCGATAACTGGGAGACGCTCTACGGTTTTTCCACTGACACTCCACAAAACATCAATGCCGATGCCGATCTCGATGGGATCTCCAATCTCGACGAGTGGTTGCTTGGGCTGAATCCCACAAAAGGAGATAGTGACGGGGATGGAATCAACGATCTCCTCGAAGTTTCCCAGCAAGGAAACCCCGGGGATGCCAACACAACCCCTGACTTCTTTAGTGATTTCCCGACAGACACGACAGACGACCTGGATTATAATGGAGTAAGCGATGTATGGGAATTTGTTCGGAGGCTCACCAACCAAGACCTGACCCTGGACAGCGATTTCGACGGCTTCTTGAACGGACTCGAGATACGAGCGGGGACCAACCCGTTTGATAAGAATTCAAATCTGAGGGTCGGCCTGAATGCGCTTGGAGATAACCTGCAATTGATTTGGCCGGATTTGGGATTCGGTGGTTATTCCCTTGCCCAGAGCAACGATCTCTCCAGCTGGAAGACCTTGGACGGAACCGCTCAAAACGGCCGTATGACCCATACGATTGATAACGCCTTTGGCATGTCCGACAGCTGGTTCTTTAACCTAAGCATTCCGGGTGTGAATCTGGCCTCGACTTTGGGAAGTGATAACGATGGGGACGGACTTAGTGATTGGCTGGAAAACAAGTTGAACCTGTCGGACACCAGCTCCGGCAGCGGGGGTCCGGCCAAATGGATCGACACTGACAACGACAAACAGCCCGACCAGATGGTTTCCGGCGATCTGCATGCTTTTTATTCCTATCTCAATGACGGCAGTTCCGGAGAAGGCCGAATTTCGCAACGTCAGGCGGCACGGTTTCTGACGCAGGCCACTTTTGGACCGACTATGGCATCTATCGCCGAAGTCCAGAAGCTCGGATTCGAAGGTTGGTTGGATCGCCAGGTGGATGAGCTGGAACCCACCTTGCTACTCCCACAAATGCATGAAAGGTTTTTCGATTACATAGGCGCTCGTGTGAAGCCGGGCAATTTGAGTGATCACTTTTTTCGAAGAGAGGAACTCCGAACACCCTGGGGAAAAACCGTTCTCACTGCGGAAGACCAACTGAGACAACGAATGGCATTGGCCTTCAGCGAGATACTAGTAATCTCTCATGAGAATGAGGTGATAAGCTGGCACACTCGGGCCGTTTCTTCCTACTACGACATCTTCCTGGAAAATGCGTTCGGCAATTATTTCGATATACTGATGCAGGTAACTTTTCATCCCATCATGGGCATTTACCTGACTCACCTGGGCAATCAAAAAGCCCAACCGGAAATCAACCTTTATCCGGATGAAAACTATGCACGAGAGCTTATGCAGCTTTTCACAATCGGGTTGTGGCAATTGAATCCGGACGGAAGTAGAAAACTCGATAACAAAGGACAACCCATCCCAACCTATAACAATTCCAATATCACCGAGCTCGCCCGGGTTCTAACCGGTTTCTGGTTGTATCAGGAACCGTGGGGACAAGGCCACTCCGGACTTAATCGGATGGTTTATGCCAAGCCTATGGAGATTCATCCGGACAAACATGATTATGGCGAAAAAACACTGTTGGGCGGAGTCAGGATTCCTGCTCGGCAAGCATCTCCCGAGAATGCCCGACAGGATATCTACGATGCCATACGCCTACTCTTCGAACATCCCAATACTCCCGTCTTCATTTCCAGACAACTCATTCAATTTTTTGTTACCGACAACCCCAGCCCCCAATACATCGAACGGATACAGAATGTTTTCGTGGACAACGGGCAGGGAGTAAGAGGAGACCTGAAAGCAGTTATCAAAGCCATACTCATGGATGCTGAAGCACGAGACTGGCTCTACGCCAATAACACCGAACATTTCGGACGACTGAGAGAGCCCCTGATTCGAGCCATACACCTGGGCCGCATATTCGGAGTTGGTCAGGAGCCGAATTTCGCATTCGGTCGTTATTTCTACGGCCTTACGTCCCAGGACATCCTTTCTTCCCCTACCGTATTCAACTTTTTTCAACCGGGTCACCTTCCCGCCGGAGAGTTGGGCGACCAGGGTTTCGTCGGGCCGGTATTTCAAATTACCAACAGCGTAACAACCATAGCCTTTCCGAATGTCCTGTGGTCCTATCTGAACAATGGGTATCTCCCACCTGTTGAAAACGCAGACGGATTTCACCCGGGAATATTTCTTGATTATTCCTCCTTCATTCCCCTCGAAAAAAATCCGGAAGCTCTGGTCGAACAATTAAACCTCCTGCTGTGCCAGGGACAAATGACCGCTCAAACCAGAGAGACCATCGTGGCCAATCTCATGCAGGTAGTTAATCCGACCATCGGACAATTAACACAACTGGCGGTCTACGCCATAATTGTTTCACCTGAAAGCGCGGTTTTACGTTAGCATTTAACCACTATGATCACTGAAAAGAATTTACCCATTACCCGCCGGACCTTCATTAAATCCGCTGGCTGCAGCGCTCTAACCGGCATACCCATACTCTCAACGATTTTAAACCTGAAGCTTCTCAACCAGGCCTCAGCCTCGAATATCCAATTGCATGCGGCGCCAGGCGAGGACTACAAGACATTGGTTTGTGTTTTCATGCAGGGAGGCAATGACTCCTTTAACACACTGGTCCCGACTGACGACGCGCGCTATGCCGAATACGCCAGTTCCAGGAGCAACCTGGCTTTGGCGCGCGAGTCGCTTCTCTCATTGAATCAGGCGGAGGGCGGAGATGGCCTACCCTACGGTTTACATGGGAACGGCCCCGGTCTGCAGCAATTGTTTAATGGCCTGGGCGGAGACGCCAACAAACGGCGCCTCTCATTCATAGCCAATATCGGAACACTGGTTGAACCGGTGACCCTCGCCCAGTATAAGGACGAAAGTACAACGGCCCGTTTTCCAAAGGCGCTGTTTTCCCATATTGACCAGGAACAGCAATGGCAGACCTCGGTTCCACAAGGCATGGACCAGTTGTCCGGCTGGGGAGGCCGTATCGCCGACCTGCTGCATAATGACTACAACCAGGACAAACTTTCCATGAGTATTGCCCTAAGCGGAAAAAGCGTTTTCCAGATCGGGAAAACAGCACAGCAGTTTGTAATCAATGAAAATGGGGCGCAGCGCTTCACCGGCGGCTGGGATGAAACCAACCGGAATGATCCGCTTAACCTGAAAAACTTCATGGTCCGCAATATCCTGGAACAGGAATACTCCAACATGGTCAGGCGGGCTTTCGCAGAATCGACTAACCAGAGCATTGAGCAGGCGGACTTTTTCCAATCGGCATTCGAAAAATTCGATGAAAGCACCATAGGGGTTGCATTTCCAAATAGCTACCTTGGGGGACAATTGAAGGCTGCCTTCAAATCCATAGTCTTGCGCGAGCAACTGGGCCTTCGACGGCAAACGCTGTTTATTGCAACCGGAGGTTTCGACACTCATCTTAATCTGCTTTCCGAACAAGCTGTCCTGCTGGATGACTGGAGTCGCTGTTTACTGGCATTCCAAACTGCCATAGAAAATGCCGGCTTGCAGGATTCGGTGCTCACTTTCAGTGGCTCAGACTTCGGTCGCACGTTGCGCTCGAATGGACGGGGCACAGACCATGCCTGGGGAGGCAATAGCTTTGTGATGGGAGGTCAGGTAAATGGAGGACGCGTTTACGGCACATATCCCAACATGGCTCTTGATGGTCCGGATGATATAGGCCAGGGAGGACGGTTTCTTCCAAGCACATCCGTGGACGTGGTTGTCGCGGAGATTGCTCAATGGTTCGGTGTATCAAATGCGGACCTGCCTTATGTCCTGCCCAACATCGGGAATTTTCACACCCTTGGTTCGGATCCACCGATTGGTTTTATAAAACAGAATCCAGTGTAGTGAAAGGGAACTGGAAGTTTGGTTTACTCATACTTGGATGCGTTGCCATCGCTTACTGGTTTCTGCAGACGCGGAACCGAGACCAAGAAGTGGAGCAACCGGAGGTACCATCCTCAGCATCGGGTCCGACGGAGGAACAAAGAGGTTCTGCACTCAAGGTACCAGCACCATCCAACTTCATGGGAGTGGCTATTCTTGAAGGATATGGCTCGGGGAAACCGGAAAACGATCTTCAAAAAGTGAACTCCTTGATTGGTAATTATCGAACCTTGGCCAAGGGGATGGATGCCCGAAACTTTTCCTCCAACGCAGATGTCGCCGCCGCACTGAGGGGTGAAAAACACATCGCCCTCGCCGTTCTTCCCAAAGACCACAAACTGTTCAACGAGGAAGGTTTGATTGTCGATCGCTGGGGTTCGCCCCTGTTCTTCCATTTGATATCAGCCGAGAAAGTGGCTATTTACTCTGCCGGTCCGGACAAGGTCCTTGGAACTGAGGATGATTTCTCAATGGTCGGCGGGATCGTTACCCGGACCGCTGAGGAATTTTAACAAGGTAGTTTTGTTTTCCGGCAGAAACAGTTCCAACTCATCGAAGTGTCCACTTGGAAAGTGCCATACTAAAAATCCTTAAACGGCCCTCGGGGTTCAGCATCAATCATCGTTTCCTGATACCAGGCGTCGAATTTTGCTTTAACCATGGAAAGGACTTCTGGACGTTTCTCGGAAAGATCAATTCTCTCGCCGATATCTTTGGAAAGATCAAAGAGGCCGCCGGACTTTCCTTCCATATCCACCCACTTCCAGTTTCCAACACGCGCTCCCAATCGATTTTGCCGTTTCCAGAACAGATCCTTTCTCGGGCTCTCGGTTTCTCCACGCAAGGTCGACCACCAGTTGTAACCATCAATGATGACATTCTGCGGAAGTTCGGCGCCAGTAGCAGCTGCCAGGCTTGGAAATATCTCCATACTCGAAAGAAACGCATCGTTCTCAACTCCGGCGGGAATGCCTCCACCGGGCCAACGAACCAAGGAAAGTACTCGAACACCTCCATCCCAAGTGTCTGATTTGTGACCGCGAAGCACCCCGTTGTTGGCACCGCCGCTTCCTCCGTTGTCCGAAAAGAAAATAACAATCGTGTTTTCCGCCAATCCTTTCTCATCCAGAACGCTTAAAAACTTCCCGATGGAGGCATCCATACAGGTTACAGCCGCCCGATAATCGCGGTAGCGTTTTCCCTTAGACGGGACCAAGTCCTTCTTTCCATAGCGGGAACCTTCTTCATAGTCCTGTTTAACCGCCGGGTACATGGCCTCAAATTCAGGAGGAGCTTGCACCGTGCCCCGAATCTTCGAATCCAGAGCTGAAGATCCATGAGGAGCGTTGAAGGGGACATACAAAAAGAATGGATCTTCACCGGCGTATTTATCCAAAAACTTTAAAGCTTCCCGTTCGAACAAGTAGGTAGCGTAGGTTCCACGATCTTCTTCTGTCCGCTCGTTGTTTCGATACATACTGTGAACTCCATATCGCTCATGCGTGTAGTAATCGATGCCGGTGTTTACTAATCCATAAAAGTCATCGAAACCTTTGGCCTGTGGAAGAAACCGTTTACTGATGCCCAAGTCCCACTTCCCATAAATACCCGACTTGTACCCTTGGGGCTTTAACATGGCAGGCAATAAAACTTCGCGCGTATCCATACCGCCTATGCGTTCCCAGGTAACCGAGTATTCTTCATTTTTGTATCGATACCCGTAGTCGGGTGCCTCATTTCGAATCATATCGTAGATCCCATTGCGCTGAGGATATCGGCCCGATAAAAAAGCTCCTCTCGAAGGCGTGCACGCCGGCCAGGCAACATAGAAGCTGGTTAATCGCGTTCCCTCCGTGGCGAGTCGATCGAGATTCGGTGTAATGATCTCAGGATTTATTAACCCAAGGTCGTGGTATCCCTGGTCGTCCGAGACGATCATGAGAATGTTGGGCTTTCCGGTTTGAGCCAATAAAGGGCTGAAAAGGAAAAGGGAGATGGAGAAAAGAGAAAGAAATGTGGCAAACTTCATAAGGTTAGAGGTAATGGATCCTGAGCAGATGGTTATAGACGGTCATTTTTATTCAGGGAAGCGCAAATCTCTGTTTCCAGTTGAGCTTATAAAATCAGGTAGTATGATGGGTGGATCGATTTTGTTATGCACTTACAAAAACTTCTCCCTGTCTTTACTATCTTCGCGTTACTCTTTACCGGGTGCGCTAAACCAATCTCCGAAAAAATGGACTTAACTATTTGGGATCGCGGCGTGAAACTTACGTCGCCAAACGACGCTGGGCTGTATGCTTATCTCTGGTTCTACGAATGGACGCTTTTCGATAGTGTTCATAAGGGGGAACACAAAGGTGGAGCTTCCGACTGGAAATGGGACTTGGATTCAGACGGGAGTTTGGCCAAGACCACGAATGACTGGTTTTCTCTATCAGCGACCGCGGTTGAGGATGGTGCAGAACTGAAATTAACCGTTACCAACACCACGGATCGCGACTGGCCGGATATTGCAGGTATCATTCCCTGTTTCAATCCAGGTTTTGATGGACCGAAAAAAACAGACGCTGTCCCGAACAACAACTTTCTCGATGACGGCCATGATCACACCTATTTTATCGGCGAACAAGGATTGGATTTACTGGCAGGAGACGCCCCCCGAGAAATCCATTTTAACCACCAATGGATGAATTCGGTGGCGAGCTGGAAAAAAGAACGAGATGATGGACAATTCGTATGGTACCAAAAATGGCCCACTTCAAAACGCGATGCATACGCCGGTGTTCTGGTTCGTGAATCAGAGGACAGAAGTCAAACCATGGCCATCGTTTGGGAAGATTTCCTGACCGCCCAGGGACACAATCCATGGAAGTGCATGCACTTATCCATACGTGTGGGTCCACTGAAACCAACGGAATCCAAAACCATTCGCGGAAAGATGTATTTGTTTAACGGAACCAAGGAAGATTTGCTCAGTAAACTTAAAGTGGACTTTCCTACTCTATAATAAATGAGAGCCCACAACGAGGATTCCCCCTCAACCATGAACTTTCTTTCAAAGCTGTTTAAAACATCGGTCATTTTGACGACCACTTTTTTGGTTTTTCAAATTGCCCATTCAAAGCCACGCGCCCGGGATCTGGGTATCTCTTTCGAAGGTATTCCCGGCGAGCTCAATTCCATAACCGACGTTGCTGGCGTAGAGGTAGGTTACTCGACCGTTATTCAAGGCGAAGGAAAACTGGTTGTCGGTAAGGGCCCGGTCCGCACCGGAGTAACCGCCGTGTTTCCACGAGGCAAATCGTCGAACGAATCTGTCTTTGCCGGATCCTTTGTTTTAAATGGTAATGGCGAAATGACCGGTTTGGCCTGGGTCAATGAATCGGGTTATCTGGAGGGTCCTGTCATGATCACCAATACTCACAGCGTGGGTTCGGTGCATGAGGCCGTTATAAAATGGCAAGTTTCGCAAGACAGGTATGAGGGGACCTGGTCTCTGCCGGTAGTGGGAGAAACCTGGGATGGTTTTTTAAATGACATTAATGGGTTCCATGTTGGCTATCCTCAAGTAGCGAATGCCCTGGAATCCGCCAAGTCGGGTCCGATAGCAGAGGGAAATGTCGGCGGCGGTACCGGCATGGTGTGTTACGAGTTTAAAGGCGGCACCGGAACCGCTTCGAGAATAATGAAAACGGGCGCAGGGACCTTCGTGGTTGGAGTTCTGGTACAAGCAAATTTTGGAAGAAGACACCAACTAAGCATAGCAGGGATTCCAATTGGCAAAACGTTAACCGAAAATGCACCTTACACGGATGGACGTGATTTATATAAGGAAACCGGATCAATGATCGCGGTGGTGGCTACGGATGCTCCCCTACTGCCTATTCAATTGAAGCGGTTAGCAACGCGAGTTAGCCTTGGTATGGCACGAACGGGAGCCACCTCGGGGAATGGCTCTGGCGATATTTTTATAGCTTTCTCGACCGCAAACGCAGATGCCGCGGATTCTGAAAAAGGCGTGGACAAGGTAGCGGTACTTTCGAACGAACACATCAGTGGATTATTCTCGGCCGTGGCTTTGGCTACAGAAGAGGCAATAATCAATGCCCTGGTGGCAGCTGAAACAATGACCGGTCGGGATAACCACAATGTAATCGCTCTGCCCCACGATCAAATGCGTGCGCTACTCAAAAGACACCATCGTCAATCAGACTGATAATTCCTATATCTGGTTGTCGTAAAGTTCCTTTAGTCCCTCTGCCAATAATTCATATTGAGCCATGAAATTGTAAACCTGGGCTGAGATTCGTACCAGGCGTTTAGGATGAGCTGGCCAGGGAACTATCGGCACTTCCACTTTACACCTGGCAATCAATTCATTTTGCCATTTGGTAGACTGATTCCGCGCAAGCACGGAATCAGTTTCTTTCGAATCTTGAAGTTGAATCGAAGCAAGTGAGCCGATCATGCAATCGGGTGATGGTAAGGGCTGATTGAATGTCAGGCAAATTTCCTTTCTGGCAGCCAGAGCAAGTTTTCGATTTCGCTCCATGATCTCAACCCATCCACCTGGCAGGAGACTCCTCATGTATTCTATTGCCGTGGGTACCGATAACATGACAGTTGGGTCGCTCGTACCCATCCAGCCAAACTCAAGTTGAAATCGAGACCGATCCGTTCTCGGCGAATTGGCGCCGTGACTAATAGTGAGAGGTCGAATTGCCTCTTGCAGGTCTTCCCGTACATGAAGAAATCCGGAGCCTTTGGGAGCACATATCCACTTATGGCAATTGCCTGAATAATAAGCAGCCCCAAGTTTATTCAGATTCAATGGAATCATTCCTGGGGCATGTGCACCATCAACCATCGTATCGATGCCGCGTTGATTTAATTGATCGATTATTCCCTCGATTGGAAGAACGAGCCCAGTAGGACTTGTGATATGATCGATGAGAAGCAGACGGGTTTTATCTGTCACCTTTTCAAGAACCGCTTTAGTTATCTCATCGGGAGACTCCAGAGGAAACGGGAATTCAACAACGACTACTTTTGCCCCATTTTTCTCTGCTACAAATTGAAGTGCATTCCTGCAGGCGTTGTATCCGTGATTACTTACCAGCAACTCATCGCCAGGCTTGAACTCAAGGGATCGAAGAACTGTATTGACGCCGGTTGTAGCATTATTGACGAAAACCAAATCATCTGCTCGAGCACCCACAAATGCTGACAATGAATTACGGGCTTCATCGAGAAGCGACTCAAGTTCACGTAGAAGAAACTGAACCGGTTGTCGTTCAAGACGCAATCGAAGCTCCTGTTGATACTGTAGAACAGCTAGTGGGCAACAGCCAAAAGATCCGTGATTTAAAAAAGTGATCTCTGGATCAAGAGGAAATAAACCAGGGTCAACCGCTGGTTGATTAATCAATTCCAATGACATCGATTTAATTCAAAATTAAGAGAGCTGGATTACCAACCAAAGAAATAGTCAGGCTAAACCTGCCGCTGTAATCGTTGGCATCTTCGGAATAGCATCGAGTAATTTCTGAGTATAGGGATCTTTGGCATTGGTGTAGATTTCGTCCGACGAGGCTTGCTCCACAATCTTACCTTGATTCATAACCAAAACAAAATCGCTGATGTGTTTAACTACAGCCAAATCATGCGCGATAAACAGGTAGGTAAGCTTAAATTCTTCCTGAACGTCTTGCAGAAGGTTAATAATTTGAGCCTGAACAGATACGTCCAAAGCACTGACCGCTTCATCGCATATTATAAAATCAGGTTCGACTGAAAGCGCTCGAGCAATACCAATGCGCTGTCGCTGACCTCCGCTGAATTGATGCGGGTACCGATTGCGGAAATCGGGCTCCAATCCAACTTTCACAAGCAGATCGGCAATCTTATCTTCTTTCTCCGAACGATTCATTTCAGGAAAATGAATATCCAAAGGCTCGCTAATGATTCCTGATATTGTCATCCGAGGATTCAATGAGTTATACGGATCCTGAAAAATCATCTGAATTTTTTTCCGGTAAGGAAAGAAATCATCATTGTTCAAAGCGGATATGGTTTCGCCACGGTAGCTCACGGAACCTGCAGTCGGATCAACCAGGCGGACGATCGCTTTTCCAATGGTACTTTTTCCACTTCCACTTTCGCCGACCAGCCCGATCGTCTTACCTTCCGCGATTTCGAAGTTCACTCCGTCGACAGCTTTTACAAATTGGCGGGGCTTTTGGAACAACCCTGCCTTCAACGGGAAATGGACCTTAAGGTCATTGACTTCAATTAAGGATGCCATGGGATTATCCTGCGAGAAGCGAGTGGTCGATCGTTTCAAGACGTTCACGCCGTCCCGCCAGTTTAGGAATACAAGCGATGAGGGCTTTCGTATACGGATGTTGTGGATTGGAAAGCACCGAAAAGGTTTCACCCGCCTCGACAATCTTGCCGCGGTACATCACTACCAGCTTATCAGCAAAACCATCAACAATTCCAAAATTGTGTGTGATTAGAATGATGGACATATTTAGTTTCTCTTTAAGATCCTGCATCAGGTCCATGATTTGAGCCTGAATGGTAACATCCAGGGCTGTGGTAGGTTCATCCGCTACCAGGATTTTAGGATGACAACTCAAACCCATCGCAATCATCACCCGTTGCTGCATACCACCACTGAGCTGGTGCGGGTAATCTTTAAACCGCTTCTCAGGCATGCGAATTCCAACCAGGTCCAAGGCATGAATAACTTCTTCCTTAACGTCTTTCACTTCTGGTCGGTGCAATTTTATGGCTTCAGCGATCTGATGGCCGACTGAGAAAAACGGGTTCAAAGATGTAGATGGCTCCTGGAAGATATAGGCAATTTCTTTGCCACGAATTTTAAGAAGCTCTTTTTCTGAATAGCTAAGCAAATCGTTCCCTTCGAACCGTATCTTACCTTGAACGACACAGGAAGGTGGAGGAGGCAATAGTTTTGATAATGAAAGTGCGGTCACGGATTTTCCGCTACCACTTTCGCCGACAACAGCGAGCGTCTCTCCGGCATTTAAGGTGAAACTGATACCTCTGACCGCTTCATTCACACCTGCCCTGGATTGAAAGGCTATGCGCAGATCTTCTATCTCGAGTAGTGGGGTTTCAGTCATAGGAAAAGGATTAGGCATCGTCCTGGTAAATGAAAGATTTTTATCAGCACCAGGAAGTTTTATTCCATTCATCCCTTTTTTTATAACAAACGTCCGCACAATCTCATCTGAGGATTAATCGGCTTCTGGGAGATCAGATGAAATCCATATCGCTTTTTCAGAAGAATTTTATTTTTCAAACCCATGCGACTTCCCAGCTGCCGAAAAGCCAGGAAAAAAGCTTGAAAATTAAAATGGTTCCCGCTCCTTTTTTAATCTTCGACCTCGTCGTCTGTGACAGAAACTTGTCCCGTTAATGTTTCAATGAACTTTCTCATAGCAGGGGTTAGCACCCTCCCCTTTCTATGGATAACAGCAAGAGGTCTTGTAAAATCGCCCTTCAATTTTATGCCACGAATCGTGCCCTGATTGATCTCCTGAACAACCGTCGCCTGAGGGACAATAGCTACCCCTGCATCAATTTCCACAGCTCGTTTAACAGTTTCAATGTTGTCAAATTCCATAATCGGATCCAAATCGAGATTATGCTCACGGAAAATCTGATCCGTGGCTTTCCGGGTGGGAATGTCAGGATCGAAGCCAATGATCTTGCAGTCCTTAATATCAGAGATATCCACCTCACCCAAGCTGGCTAATGGATGACTGGGATTGCAAATGAGTACCAACTCGTCGTTCCGAAATGGAATCACTTCCAATTGACGCATTCGATTCGGGAAAGCTACCAAACCCAAATCAACTGAGTTGTGCAGAATATCCTCATACACCAGGTTTGAACGTCTGTACTCTACACGGACATTGACCGACGGATATTTCTGGAGAAAATTCTTAATATAAACAGGGAGCTCGTGAAGACCTATCGAATAAATCGTGGAAATGTGAATATTTCCACTTATGACCTTCTTCATTTCCTGAAGATCACTCATCAATTTCTCATAAAGATGAAGAATTTCCTTGGATGAATCGTAGAGTTTATGTCCTTCCCGTGTCAGTCGAAACTGTTTTTGGCTACGATCAATTATCAAAACATTAAAGTGCTTTTCCATCGCCCGTAGCTGTTGACTCACGGCTGATTGGGTTATCGAATTTAATTTAGCAGCCTTAGAGAAATTCTGGCTCTCCACAAGATCTGAGAAGATCTTTAGATTTTCAATATGCATAAAACGACCTATAAACGCACCTAATTGATAAGCAAATCTATTTGTAGGAATTCTTATGTTATTTTCGCCGGAAATATTTGAACAAAATCTCGAAGTATTGAATGAACGTATTTCCTTGGCTTGTGATGCAGCCAGCAGGAATTTGAGCGAAGTTAAGCTTATGGCAGTCACAAAGTTTTTCCCATTAAGCGTGGCAAAAACGGCAGTCTCTCATGGACTTAACTTGTTGGGGGAAAACAGAGTGCAGGAAGGGGTTGAGAAAATTCAACGTGCAGATTTCACCGCGAGGTGGGAACTCATTGGTCACCTGCAATCCAACAAAGCGCAACTGGCAGCAAAATATTTCGATGGTATTCAAAGCGTAGATTCGACTAAATTGGCCAGACGCTTGAATCAATATGCGGCCGAAACGGGTAAAATGCTACAGATTCTCCTCCAGGTTAACACGGGCGAGGATCCCGGGAAATTCGGATTCACCATCAAACAGGCAGAAGAAGAGCTGGAAACCATCCTGAACCTTTCATCTTTGAAAGTGGAAGGCTTCATGACCATTGCTCCCCTTCCAGAAACAACGGAATCCGCGAAAACCGCTTTTAACGAATTAAGAAACTTACGGGATCGCATGACTGAAAAGACAGGCCAAATTTTGCCTGAATTATCCATGGGCATGTCCAACGACTTGGAAGCTGCCATTGACGCCGGCAGTACCTGTATTCGCGTAGGATCCGCTCTATTCGGTCAACGGTCGGTTTGACATTTTCTGACGATACAGAATTGTCTTATCTGTCTTATACCAAAATCCCAAACCTTATACAGTGATACCAACCAGTGAATCAACAGCCAGACTGAAGGCCTTAGAAGGCCTGATGGATGACCCCACACCTGCAGTTAGAAATGCTGTTGTTGATGAGATAATTAAATACGGTTCAGCAGGTCGTGCATTTCTAAATAATATCTGCAAAGGGAATGATTTGGAGCTAAGGAGGCATGCATTGTCTATTTTAATGGTACTGGATAAAGATTCTCCACAGAAATTGTTTAGCCGCTTTATCAAGTCGCTGAATTATGAACTGGAATCCGGGTATTTCTTGTTGAGTCGAATAGATAACCCTGAATTGAAGGTATCGGATTTAATGGCGCGGATGGATGACATTGCACTGCGCTGTCAGACACTTTTTACCGCCCCCCTCAGTCCACGGGATCGTTGCCGGATTCTCAATCGAGTCATATTTCACGAATACGGATTTACCGGAAACCGGTCTGATTTCAATAATCCTAACAACACATTTATACACAGTCTTTTCGAGACAAGAAAGGGACTTCCTATAAGTCTGGCCATGCTTTATCTTATGGTAGGTCGAAGACTGGAACTCGACTTGGAGCCGGTAGCAATTCCAGGTCGGTTTATGGTTGGGTGTTTTCTGGAAAAGGAGCCATTCTTCATAGATGTTTATGAAAACGGAATCTTCCGCTCCCTCGAAGATCTACTCTACTTCCTGGAGGCCAATGAACTGGACGCGAACCTTGGACACTTTGGGCCTTGCCCTATTGGTGAAGTCCTATGCCGCTGCTGCCGAAACCTTTCCCAACAATACCGTTTACTTTTCGACGATGAAAAGGCGGACCTCTACCAATCCTACGTTGAGGAGTTTGAATCCCATTTTTAAAAACGATCTATCTAGCGATTCTGTTTATTCAATAGAAGATCTGAATACTTGGCCTTCTTCAGGAATCTCATTGGCGGTTGTTGGACACCCGGTCAAACACACCTTGAGTCCGCCGATGCATAACGCGGCGATCGAAGCACTGGCAGAATCGAATGAACGCTTTAAAAACTGGAGATACTATAAATTCGATATTGAGCCAACCCGTTTGCAAGAAGCACTTCCAAAATTTCACGCTCGAGGCTTTCTTGGCATAAACCTGACGGTTCCTCATAAGATACTGGCGACTCAATTCGTTAGTATAGGGGAAAAGGAGGTAAAATTGACCGGTGCATGCAATACTTTGCTAAAAACCGAAAAAGGTTATACCGGTTTCAATACAGACTTATACGGCATGACCCAAGCCATAGAAACACAGTTTTCAATTCACCTTAAAGATCGCGAAGTTATCTTACTGGGAGCCGGAGGTGCAGCACGGGCAGCTGCCATCGCTTGCGCGCAGGCGGGAGTAAAAAAATTAACCCTGGCCAATCGAACCTTATCAAAATTGGATACGATTATTGAATCATTAGAAAAACTGGAAGACCCACCTAAGGTAAAAACCTGTCAATTACCTGGAAATTTGCCTTTCGATTCTGACGAGCTCCTTGTTATTAATGCAACTTCATTGGGGTTAAAACCTAACGATCCGGCACCAGCAGATCTAAGTCAGCTACCTTCGTCTACTCTCGTTTTCGATATGATATACAATCCAGCCCAAACAGCACTTTTAAAGCAGGCACAAGCACAAGGAATGCGCACGTCGAATGGTATAGGCATGTTGGTCTTCCAAGGTGAACGCTCTTTGAAAATCTGGTCTAATACCAATCCGTCGCCAGCCATTATGCTGAAAGCGGTCCAAGCAGGACTAGATTCATTCTAAGCATGCAGGAATTAATAGACTCAGTCGAAAGCGTAGCTCCGTGGTTCTTCCCCATCTTTTCCTTCGTGATAGGTGCCTGCATTGGCAGTTTTTTAAACGTATGTATTTATAGGATACCAGAAGGCATGTCTGTGGCTCACCCACCCTCCCGTTGTGGAGCCTGTGGGAAACCAATACCATTCTACAACAATGTCCCTATCCTTGCCTGGATATTTTTAAGAGGTAAAGCCGGATGCTGCGGAGCACCTTTTAGTATCCGCTACCCCTCGATTGAGTTGTTAACCGGGCTCTTATTCTTAGCATCCTGGATGTTACTGCCAACGCCTCAGGCTTTAATTGGCTTCGTCTGGATATCGATTCTAGTCTGCGTAACCTTTATTGATCTGGACCACATGATCATCCCCGATCGTTTTTCCATCGGAGGTTTAATTGCTGGTCTCGTTTTATCCATGGTTGCTCCAAGTATTCATGGAATTCCAACAGGATTTGTTCTGGAGAATGGAATCCAGGGATTGTTTACCGCTGTCCTTGGAGCGTTTATAGGTTCCGCAACCATACTCTGGATAATGATAGGGGCCGAAGTTATTCTAAAAAAGGAGGCCCTCGGTTTTGGAGACGTGAAACTCATGGGAGCCATTGGAGCTTTCTGTGGTTGGCAAGGAGCGATATTTGCTCTTTTTGGAGGCGCCGTCCTGGGAACCATAGCGATTATCTTTATGCAGATCATCCGCATGTTGACACCGAAAAAGAATTCTCCGGACAAGGAAGAAGAGGGAATGATCGGACGAGAAATTCCTTTTGGGCCAATGCTGGCTGCAGGCAGCCTTCTTTACTACCTATACTTCGGACCTATGGTCGATAGCTACTTTAAAGCATTCGATTGGGTGCTGCCTTAAAAAGAAAATCCTAAGCTTTCCAAACTACCTTCGCCCCATCCCCACTGAGACAATGGAGAATGCGAGTAGAACTACCAAAACGAGATTCATAACGAGCACCAACGGCGTCAGCATCTTCCTGAGTGAATCTCGGGGAGGTCCAAGCCATAACAGCACCTCCGAAACCACCCCCTGTCAAACGAGCTCCAAAAACTTCCTTGAAACCCTGAAGCTCAGAAACAAGGAAATCCAGTTCAATTGTGCTATTTTCAAACAGGTCGCGAGAACTTGCATGAGAGGCAAACAATTGATTTCCACACGCTGCCAGGTCGACCGGGTTTTTATTAAGTAATCGAACCACTTCTTTAACCCGGAGGTTTTCATTCAAAATATGGCTCACCCGCTGAAAGGGCTTTTTCGCTAAGTGCTCAGCAAGAGAATTGAGTTCGCTAGAAGGATAATCGACCAAACATTGAATGTTATGGCAGATACGTTTAGCGACTTCAAATCCCTCTCGACATTCCGCAAATCGCTCAGAGTACAATGAATCGATCAGACTGTGCTTGACGTTCGTATTGAAAATCCAGAAATGAGTTCCAGACGGAATAGGTACCGTCGAAAAAGATTCGGTCTTACAGTCGATGAAAACCAGATGATCTTTCTTCCCAAAACCCGATACTCCTTGGTCAAGAATTCCGCAAGGCACTCCGACGTAGTTGTTCTCGGAATACTGACAGATTTTAACGATGTCTTTTGGCGAAAAATTATTCGGAGTTCCATCCAATGAGGCATAGGCAGTTGCAAGCTCTAAAGCAGCACTACTACTCATACCAGCTCCGCTGGGCAAATTAGAAACAACGGCAAGATCCAGGCCGTGCTCAAATTCAAATCCGAGTTTTTGTATAGCCCAAATGACACCCAGGGGATACCTGGACCAATTCGTGCTATCTGGACGCTCATCCAATTCATCCAATGAGTGCTCGAAAAGGGTTTGTCCATCCTGACTAACTCCTCGTACCATCCGATCATCACGAAACCGGGCGGCTACACAAATACCTTGGTCCACAGCCACTCCCAATACATCACCGCCATTGTAATCGTTATGGTTTCCCACAAATTCGATTCGACCGGGTGCCCTGGCTATAACCGTTGGTTCCTTACCAAAAGTCGCCATAAAAAGGTCGCGGACTTGTTCAATCATTTGGCGAGTATTCTGAACATGCTAAGTTTGGAAATCAAAAAAGCCCGTAACTAAAAATTTAGCTACGGGCTTTCTAGAAGTAATTATAATTCAATTACACGAGAGCTTTTAACCCTGCACCCGGTTTGAATTTTACAGCCTTAGCTGCTTTAATTTTAATTTTTGCACCTGTGGAAGGATTAACTCCTGAACGCGCATTGCGGCGAGATACGGAAAAAGTTCCGAATCCAACGAGTTGGACCGCAATTGCAGCAGAGACGTCGCCCTTCATTGTCACACTCTTACCGGCTTGTTTTACGCCAGATTTGATTGCATCGAGGACAGCATCGATTGCTCTCTCAGCTTGTGCTTTTGAAGTGTCGCCACCAAGGCTAGATTGGACTTTAAGAATAAGTTCTGATTTATTCATCTGGGCTTTTTAATTAGGTTAGTTGGTTATGATATTTAGTATTACAAGAAGCGGTAATACCAAGGAGATAAAAAATTGTCCGTCAACTAATAAATAGCCCTGAATCACCAATAAATAAGGGATTTCCGCGAATATTGTTCACTTAAAATCTAACTACGCTTCTCGGGCTTCTAAAATGCGTTTTAGAAGGTGCTCCAACGCTTCCAGTTCCGTGCACCCACGTTGCCCAGAAAGCTGTCGTGCCCGCTTTTTTAATTGGCTGGCCATCGTCTTAGACTGCTCATCATTCGCACCTGATTTTTTAAAGAACTCAATCAACTGATCGTCCTGGGTTTCCATGAATTTAAGATTCGGGCATTAAAAATATTGTGGCCTCAGGATCAGAGAATCGGAGATCTGCGTCTTTGCTATGCACATTACTTATCAATGCGAGTGAGTAATAGGCGTCATTGAAGTGAACTGAACTCTTTAGAACTCCTACCTTTTTACCACTACTAAAAATCTCCGTACCATTTTCAACAAAGACATTACATTGAACCAATCGAAGTGAGCGTCTTACTTTTCCCATCGAATGAAGACGGGACATCACTTCCTGGCCAAGATAACATCCCTTATTAAAACTAACAGCATCCTTTTCTAACCCACCCTCCTGGGGTAAATCGTTGGGTCCAATATCTTCGGGAATCTTAGGACAAAGGCTCTCAATTCGGTGCATTTCCACAACAGATTCGTCCAACAGCGTAAGTCCAGGTACTTTCAATATAATACTTTCAAGCAAAGCGCTAAGACATGAATCTCCTCCTATGAGCTCGAGGGCCACCTGAGCTCCGCGACGACCCGGTATCACATAGACCGTCTCTCCCCGAAACGTTATTTTGCCAGATTTGCCTGGTATTACTCCAAGATGTTCTAAGCTTGAAATTGCATCTCCCAGGAGGCAAATGCCACCGATTCCAGAGGATTGGCCAGTCAACTCTACATCATCGGCAACAATGAAGCTGTTTAGCTTATCAAGAATTAAAGACTCTTTTGTCTCATAGCTCATTAAGTAAAATCGTTCATCGTCTTCCTCAAAAACAAAACTGTCGCCATGCACCTTCCCCTTCAAATCAAGCCACAATCCATACGAGGTGTCTCCAATTCTTAACTTATTTAAATCGTTACTAAACTGACTTTGAAGAAACTCATTAGCATCTTCCCCTTCCGCCAGAATCCATGCAGACGGGCGATAAGGATAATAACCGTTAACTAAAATGGGAGATGACATAAAAAAAGTTAAAATAGGATTTGACAGGCGTTGCTAAGTTAGCAACCTTCTTAAACACAATCTCCTTAATAAAGGAGACTTGGGGTAACTGATTGAGAAGAAGAATACATGGCAGGTTGCTTAGGGGTAGGCAACCTGCCTTTTTTGTACCCATAGCTAAAAGGTATAGGAATTCTTGTGCCATGATCGAGACATGAATTTGTCAAAAATTCAGTAAATAAAAGCGATCCCGCACTTTCTCACAGCTTTTTCCTTCCACTCGGTATTAGAGTTTTGTTTTTCCTATAACGGATCTTTGAGATTACAAACGCCGATTCAAAAGGTGCTGTTTGCTGTTGAAGAATGGCATTTCAACGGTCCGGAAAACTTTTTTTCATTTTATCAGGAATACCGCTTGACTATGTTGCTAATTTAGCAACTGTCTTAGGCACAATCTCCTTAATAAAGGAGACTTGGGGTAACTGATTGAGAAGAAGAATATATGGCAGGATGCTTAGGGGTAGGCATCCTGCCTTTTTTTTACCCAAATCGCGCCGGGGAAAAGATCTTCCACTTTTTAGCTGGAATCTGCGCGCATTCAGGTGTGTAACCTTCCTTTCATTTTTTTGGAACGACCTCCGTTCAACTACCTTTATGACCGCAGAAACCTTTAACGTACCGACACCCACTCAGGTAACTGACGTAAACGTACTCAGTACTATACCACTCCCAAGTCCAGGGGAATTACGAAACCGGGTTATTAAATCAGAAGAACAGGCTCAATTCGTTTCTCGGTCTCGAGCCGAAATTAAACAAATTATCTTCGGAACCGATTCACGCTTACTCGTAGTCGTTGGCCCCTGCTCGATTCATGACGTCGATGCGGCAATCGAATATGGGGAAAAGTTAAAAGCAATTTCAGATGAAATCTCTGACCGAATCTGCATTGTTATGCGGGCCTATTTTGAAAAACCCCGCACGTCCTTGGGCTGGAAGGGTCTGATCATGGACCCACATCTGGATGGCTCCTGTGATATCGAAGAAGGCTTAGAACTTGCCAGGAATTTCCTGAAAACACTCATTGAGAAGAAGATTCCAACGGCGACCGAGTTGTTGGATCCAATTACTCCCCAATATATTGGTGACTTGATATGCTGGTCCGCCATTGGTGCACGAACTACAGAATCTCAGACTCACCGACAAATGGCATCAGGTCTTTCCATGCCGTTGGGATTCAAAAACAGCATCGACGGATCCGTGACAGCAGCGATCAATGCAATCAAAGCAGCCAGCAACGAACAAACCTTTCTAGGAATCAACTTGGATGGCATTTCTTCTGCAGTAACGACGCGGGGTAACAAAAATTGTCATCTTGTTGTTAGAGGTGGAACTGCAGGTCCAAACTATTCAGCGAAGCACATTAAAAAATATGAGACAGATCTCTTAAAAGCAGGCCTGAAACCTGCCATAATGGTAGATGCTTCCCACGCTAATAGCGCTAAGAATCATGAGAATCAAATAATCGTTCTTGATACCGTCATTGAACAAATCAAAGCAGGTAACGAATCAATAATCGGGCTCATGATCGAAAGTAATCTTAAAGCTGGTAACCAAAAGTTTCCCCAGCCCAAAGAGAATTTGCAGTACGGAGTTTCTATCACAGATGCATGCATCGATTGGGAAACCACAGAAACCGCGCTCCGTAAATTGCATAAAGCACTGGTGCCACGATTTACTTAATTTGTAGCTAGGCTTGCCAGAAAATTAAATTTAAACAGACTCCATCTAAATAACGAATTCCTAATATAACATATGATGAACTCACCAATCCGTGTAGCTGTAACAGGAGCAGCCGGTCAAATCGGTTACTCTCTTCTTTTTAGAATCGCATCTGGATCCATGTTTGGTCCGGATCAACCGGTTCAATTGAACCTTGTTGAAATCCCCCAAGCCGAAAGCGCATTAGAGGGTGTCATAATGGAGCTGAATGATTGCGCATTCCCTCTCCTGAAAGATATCAGGCCAGCTCTAAATCCGGAGGAAGGATTCAAAAACGCAAATTGGTGTCTGCTGGTTGGTTCTGTTCCCCGGAAAGCCGGAATGGAACGAGGTGATCTTCTCGGCATAAATGGAAAGATATTTACCGGGCAGGGCCAGGCCATTCAAAATGGAGCAGCATCCGATGTACGCATCTTGGTCGTGGGCAATCCCTGTAACACCAACTGCATGATAGCCATGAACAACGCAAAGGACATTCCAAGTAATCGTTGGTTTGCCATGACCCGTTTAGATGAGAATCGCGCCAAAACCCAACTTGCACAAAAAGCTGGAGTAGACGTGACTTCGGTGTCGAACATGACCATTTGGGGAAATCACTCGGCCACCCAATATCCTGATTTTTACAATGCAAAAATCGACGGACAAGCAGCCACTGACGTAATTAAAGACGAATCCTGGTTGAAAGACACTTTCATCCCTACCGTTCAGAAACGAGGAGCCGCTGTCATTCAAGCTCGTGGATCTTCATCCGCAGCATCAGCCGCTAATGCGATTGTAGATACGGTCCGGTCATTGACCAATCCAACACCAGACGGCGACTGGACCAGCGTTTGCATACCTTCGGACGGAAGCTATGGAGTAGACAAAGGACTCATTTCATCATTCCCCATTCGTACAAATGGTACCGATGTGGAAATCGTCCAAGAAGTTCCACTCAATGAGTTCGGACAATTCAAGTTGGACGCAACGGTAGACGAACTTCGTTCTGAAAGGGAGCTCGTCAAAGAAATGCTTTAAGTTTCCTAACAAGGAACCGGGAAACGGGCGAGGAACTTCCTCGTCCGTTTTTACGTACTGAGAAAGACAGTTCGTTTATACAATCAGTTCTTCCTAAAAAAAGATTCGTTGAATAGTCCAGTAAAGTCCGGTCAATCCGATTAGACATGAAGCGGGAACGGTCAACCGAGACCGGTACCAGCAACGATTTCGAAAACTGCCTATTATAATAAATGCACAGACAACCACCATCAATTGCCCAAACTCAACCCCAAGATTGAAGAAAATCAAGGCGAACAAGAATTCGCTTTGAGGAAGCCCGATTTCACCTAAAGCACCGGCAAATCCCAGGCCATGCAATAATCCAAAGAAAAAGACCAACACGGGTCGCCAGGGCTGAATTTTGTCTGTAATAATATTTTCAAACGCCACCGATGCGATAGAAAGCGCGATGAGTGGTTCTACCACATTTGACGAAAGAGAAATGACGCCGTACATTGACAAAGCCAGAGTCAAGGTATGGGCAATGGTAAAGGCAGACACCTGAATAAGCAAAGGTCGAACTTTGGGGGCTAACAGAAAAAGACCCACTACGAATAAAATATGATCCAATCCGAGCGGGATAATATGGACAAACCCGACACGTAAGTAATTCCAGAGCGAACGAACTATTCCATGCGAAACGGATTCGGCTTGGCTGAGTCCTTTTATAGAAACGGGATGGCTTAGTTCTCCTGTAACCACCCATTGCACTTCGGGCTTCAAGGCGGTCAGCACAACCTCGCCGATATCCAATGGAAACCGAAACTGAAGTGTCGAAGCTTCTTCGTCGAGTCTGCCAGTTGCATACACTTTCACATGCAACCCACCCTCGCCCATAGTTGAAAAAGAGGCCTCGGATAATTCCGAAGGATGTTGAAACCACATCTCGAAATCATCGATGGGCTTATCCGATTCAATTATTTGGAGCTCCTTCCTGAATTGGGCCTCAGCAACAGAAAAAACCGTTTCCCATTCACCAAAATTCTGATCATTAAAAACACCATCTTTTTCCAATTTCCGAAAAGTGGGCCGAACAGTATCTGCCAGATCGGGGTTACTCTGAATATATCGAGTCAGATTGATCTCTGCCTCAAGTATCCAGACAAAATCAGGTGTAATCGTGAGTACCGCTTGGCCGGATTCGAGCTTGTGAGCTTCAACCGCCACCTTCCCGCAATGGCCGAATAAAAAGAAGGCGATGACAAAAACCAATACCCTCGGGGGCTGATAGATTAGTTTATTCAAAACAAGCAAATCGAATTCTTAATGTTTCATTACCGGAAATTCAGAACGTCTATCTTCGTCACTCAGTATCAGTTCATTCAAGTCTTTAAGAAATGTATCTACATCTTCAAAGGACGTGTCCCAACTGCACATTAAGCGACAGCCGCCTTCACCAATAAAATCGTAAAACATCCAACCTCTATAATGCATCCCGGAAATCACACGCTCATCCAGTTTGACAAACACGCTGTTTGCCTGAACCGGAAAAAGAACCGACAAACCTAATCGCTCGAGCCCCTCCTTCATTCTTTGAGCACAAGCATTGGCCTGCTGACCATTTTTCAACCAGGTATCATTTCTGAGAATCCCTAACCAAGGCGCTGAGAGATAACGCATCTTTGAACAAAGCTGACCAGCTTGCTTACACCGGTACTCGAATTCATGAGACAATTCCTTATTGAAAAATATCACCGCTTCGCCGACGGCCAGACCGTTCTTCGTCCCTCCAAAGCAGAGAACATCTACCCCAGCCTTCCAGGTTATATCCTTCGGCGCACAACCCAAGGTGGCAACAGCATTGGAAAATCGCGCACCATCCATATGAACACGCAGATTCAATCCATGCGTAATAGCTCCAAGTTTTTGAAGCTCTTCCACTGAATATACAGTACCGACCTCAGTAGCTTGGGTAATGCTCAATGCCCGGGGTTTCGGAAAGTGAATGTCGCTTCTTTTATGGGCCATTGCCTCAACCGATACGGGGGACACCTTGCCTTCTTCACCTTCAACCAACAATATCTTTGAACCACCACTATAAAACTCAGGCGCACCGCACTCATCCGTTTCAACGTGAGCCATCGAATGACATAAAACACTGTGGTATGGACGACACATGGAAGCCAATGCCAGCGAGTTGGCGGCAGTACCATTGAAGGTAAAAAATACTTCACATTTTGTCTCAAACATTTCACGAAACAGCTCGCAAACTTCTACCGTGTACCGGTCTGTCCCATAGGCGGATTCATGACCTTCATTTGCATCGGCCATCGCCTGCCACGCCTCCGGACAAACGCCCGCATTATTATCGCTGGCAAAATTTCGCTTCAAAGTGCTTTTCATTGGATCTCATCAATAGTGCTCGACTAAAAAAAAACGAGCCGGAAGTTCCGGCTCGTTTGAAAGTAATTAAAGACTTAAACTCCCACTTTATTTGCCGCCTTTACCGCCGCCTTTGCCGCCTTGTTGTTGAGGCATACGAGCTTTCATCTCCTTGGTGTAAACCTTCATCTGATCTTTATCTAAAACCGTCTTCATAGCCTTCAATGAGGTTGAGTTAGCTTTAGTCATGGACTGACCGATCGCCTGCCGTTTATCACGGTCACGTCCAGCTGATTGCATTTGAAGGAAACCCTTAAGCATTGCATTTTCAAATTCCACCTGAGTTTTAACAAATGCCTCCATTTGATCGTCACGAACTTCGCAAGCTTCCGCCATTGCGGTCATTTTTGTATGACGATAGGTATTCAGTGCAGCAGCCTTTTGCTCCTGTGTCATACTGGACATATCCGGCAATCCACCAGGATTTGCTGCCTGGCCGCCTCGTTGTCCACCTTTTCCGCCTCCTTGTTGACCGCCTTTTGCGCCTCCCTTTCCGCCTCCCTTTCCGCCTCCCTGATTTTGTGGTGGAGTGCTCTTTTCGGTAGCGTCTTTATCTTGGGATAAAAGCTGGGTGGAGGAAATACCAAGAGCCAAAGCTAAGGTTAGGATAAAACGGAGTAACAAGCCTGATTTCATTGATTTTTGGGTTAAGAGATCGAAATTGAAGTCCATGAATGAACGCCCATAAACTTTACTGGGTTACACACTTTGGCTAATTTGCAAAAAAAGCAAAAAGAAATGCCATCCATTAAGATTTCAAAGAAATGCCGGACCCGATCCGGGCCATTCAAATTCTGCAAGCGCTTCCAAAGAGCTGGTTAAGAGTTGTTTACTAGTCATAATCGAATTTTCAAGGTTCAGTCCTTTAGCAAGACCTCCGGCGATCAACGAAGCCAAGGCACATCCGGTTCCCCGCGTATTGCGAGTAGAGACGCGATTTGAGCTAAATTCTATTAAATCATTCGACAGATATAGCCGATCCAAACAAGGACCTTCAGGGCGATGCCCTCCCTTAACTAAAACAGCTGAACAACCTGTCTTGAGCAGATCATTTGCGGCAACCCTCTCAAATGGATCATTTAAAATGTCTTTTCTTCCTGCCAGAACCTCCAACTCGGATAGGTTTGGTGTAACTAGAAATGTCCGTGGAATTACATTTTTCAAAAGAGCTGCAACCCCTTCTTCATTCAGCAAAGGCCGCCCACTTGTAGCCTGAATAACAGGATCTAGCACCAGTAGAACCGATGGATACTGCTCCAGGGTTTCAGCTAGTACGTTCACAATCGAAGCATTACCTAACATTCCGGCTTTTATTATACTAACCGGATAAGTATTTAGCAAACCGATCAAATGCATTCGAACCAGCTCTGGAGGAGTGAGGTCAATTGATTCGACGCCATGTTCCGTTTGCAAAGTTAAGGCTGTTACCACATTCAATGGAAACGCCCCGGCGGCATGAATCGCTCGATTATCAGCCTGAAGGCCAGCCGCGCCCGATGCATCGGATCCGGACAACGTGATTACAAAAGAAGTTGAACCACCCGACCTCATAATTATGCGGGAGTTGAATCAGAGGGTACCGTCCGCTCCCACTCAATCATTCCACCTTTAAGGCTATGAATATCTTGAAATCCATGATGCTCCCGTAGCCTTCTCAAAGCGTTCATACTCCGTTTACCCGATTTGCAATAAACAACCGTAGGAAGAGCCAAATCCAGACCTGATGCTTCAATTGACTGGGGATCTTTTAATAACTGGCCGAGCGGGATATGAAAGGATTCCATTTTGCTTATAGCCCGCTCCCAATCTTCCCGAACATCGAGAACCTGGAGAGCGCTACCATTTCTTAACAGTTTACGAAATGCGTCCACGTCGATTTCCTCAGACAGTGGCGTAGTTTCTTCTACTGCACATGAAAAATCGATCTCAACCAACTCCTTTACATCTGCTGCTTCGGGAACGCGGTTAAACTTAATGGTTTGTTGTTTCATGGTTAGAACATCGAGCAACAACAAAGAACCGCTCAATGGTTCACCAATTCCGGTTATCACTTTGATTGCTTCGCTGGCTTGAAGAGTACCTATCAATCCTGGAAGAACGCCGATCACACCGATCTCGGAACAGTTGGGTGCATCTTTAGGATCCGGAGGATCTGGAAATAAACATCGGTAAGTTGGTCCTCCCTTATAATTAAAAACACTGACTTGTCCCTGGAAGGTATAAATAGCTCCATAGATCAACGGCTTTTTAGCTAGAACACAGGCGTCGTTTACAAGGTAGCGAGTGGTAAAGTTATCCGAACCATCCACGATTACATCAAACTGAGCAAATACATCCAGGGCGTTGGCTGCAGTTAACCGTTGAGGGATTGCAGCGACTTCGATGAGTGAATTCATTGCTCGCAGACGTTCGCATGCCACTTCTGCTTTGGGTCGCCCAACATCGGCTTCAGTAAACAAGATCTGCCGTTGCAGGTTAGATGCATCGACCACATCAAAGTCCATCACACCTAACTTTCCCACCCCAGCTGCAGCCAGGTATTGCAACACGGGACAACCAAGCCCGCCTGCACCCACCACCAAGACGCGAGCATCTTTAAGCTTTTGCTGAGCCGCTTCACCAAACTGAGGAAGACTCAAGTGACGCTGGTAGCGTTCGATTTCTTTAAGGGAGAAATTGCTCATGCTTCTACCGCTACCGTCTGCTCCGAAGTGCGTTCATTTCGCGTGGACATGGAAAAACCGTCATAGGTTGAATCCCAGTCCTTCCACACCGGTTCATATCCGTTCGATCGTAGCATCGCAGCGACTTCAGCCGGAGTACGTTCATCAGAGATCTCAAACTGCTCCAGGGACTGTGGGTCTACGCGGTAGCCACCGGGGTTCGTTTTCGAACCAGCGCTCATCGTCGTGATACCCAAAAGGATTGCATGGTCTCTGAAATTTTGATGCTCACGCGTCGAAAGAGAAAGTTCCAACTCCTGGTTCAGCAAACGATAGGCACAAATTACTTGAACCAGATCTCGATCCGTCATTATCGACTTGGGATGCAAGTCGCCTTCGTGAGGACGGATTCGTGGAAAAGAAACGCTGTAACGAGTTTTCCAATATTTCCGCTCCAAATACTTAAGATGCAACGCGACAAAAAAAGTATCTGTGCGCCAATCATCCAAACCGTACAAAGCACCTAGCCCGATTTTCTTAACCCCTGCCCGCCCGAGTCTATCGGGTGTATCCAGGCGATAATCAAAGTCACGCTTCATCCCACTCAAGTGATAGTCAGCGTAAGCTGAGCGGTGATAGGTTTCCTGGTAAACGAGCACAGAACTTAAACCGCCGGGAACCAACGCCTCATAGGCCGACTGCTCAAGAGGTTGCACCTCCATTGAGATGCTTGAAAAATACTCTCGAGCCAGACGGAATGCATTCTTCAAATACTCCAGGCCTACCTGCCGATTGGCCTCACCGGTTACCAAAAGAATGTGATCAAATCCCATAGCCTTGATCGCACGGTATTCCTCCACGATTTCGGCATCATTCAGTATCTTCCGTGGTATCCGATTCGTCGCACTGAACCCGCAGTAAGTGCAGACGTTGCTGCAAACATTCGACAAGTACATTGGAGCATAAAGCTGCTGTACCCGGCCAAAACGCTCCACGGTAAATTGATGACTCCGCTGAGCCATTTCCTCCAGAAACGGAGCCGCCGCGGGAGAAATGAGCGCGTTGAAATCTTCAAGCTCAAGCCTGCCCCTGGGTTTTCCTAAAGCTTCCTTCACATCCAATTCCGTTTTGGAATAAATGCCCTGGGTAACCGTTTCCCATCGGTATTGGTTAAACTGTTCTAAAAAACTCACGTCAATCGGTGGCGCTCAAAAACGAGGTAAGTGGTGAAGAAGCGACAGCCTCGGAGGATATGATTCCTTTACCAATTTCAAAAGCCATTCGTCCGGCTTCGACGGCTAGTTTGAATGCGTGCCCCATCCTTGTAGGATCTTTGGCGGCAGCAATGGCCGTGTTCACCAGGACGGCATCAGCGCCCATCTCAAGCGCCTCGGCTGCGTGCGACGGCACCCCAAGTCCAGCGTCAATAATTACCGGCACTTGACATTGCTCGATTATAATTTCCAAAAACCGTTTCGACTCGAGACCTTGATTGGTTCCAATAGGAGCGCCAAGAGGCATCACCGCTGCAGCACCTGCTTCTTCAAGCTGCTTACACAAGACAGGATCAGCATGCACGTACGGCAAAACGATAAATCCACGTTTTACCAGCTCCCGGGTTGCATTCAACGTTTCGACAGGATCAGGCATGAGGTATTTGGGATCGGGGTGAATCTCCAATTTTAACCAATTTGTCTCCAACGCTTCACGGGCCAGTTCGGCTGCAAATACAGCTTCTTTCGCATTCCGAACTCCGGATGTATTCGGCAACAGGTGATAACGATCACGATCGAGAAAATCGATAATGGAATCTTCTTGTCCCTGTAATCGGACACGACGCATCGCCATGGTGACCATCTCGGTGCCACTAGCCAATAAACTATCTGCCATGGCCTGACCAGAAGCATACTTTCCGGTGCCCAGAAACAATCGGGACTTAAAGCTACGACCGGCAATGATGAGTGGTTCTGTGATTCCGCTATTCATGAATTTTATTAATCTTCCGCTGGCCAACTGTCGGCATAGGCTTTGAAATTTTCGGCAATATTTCCCTCGATAAATAGACCGGATGAAACGGCAACCCCTTCGGCGTTCATGGCTGCGATCGAAGGAAGATCCTCAGGCTTGATTCCACCAATTACCACCTTCGGAAGGTCACCAAGGAAATCTATAATTTCAGTGAGGGATTTCTCATCCAAAACGGCGGCCAGGTTTTCCTTTGTTTCGGTAAACCGATAAGGTCCAACACCGACATAATCGAGACTCCTGCTCGCTAATGCTTCACGAGCATCACCCAATGAATTCACCGTTCCACCAATTACGAAATCTGGTCCCGCCAAATCACGAGCCGCTTTCCAGTTCATGTCGTCTTTTCCGAGGTGCACGCCTCCGGCCTGAATTTTTAAGGCCAAATCAAAGTGATCATTAACAATGAGCAACGCATCGTAGTCATCACAGATCTCAAGAGCTTCGAGGGCGATTTCTTCCATCTCTCCAGGCGACTTATTCTTCATCCGCAATTGAATCCATTTCGCTCCAGCTTCGCACAGCTCCTCAATCTGTTCTGGATGCGATAAAGGATTACTATCCGAGGTGATACACTGTAATAAAAATTGGCTCATAATATAGCTGAAAACGTGGTTAGCTCCTTTAACTTCAAAAAGGACTCGAGAGGATTCGAAGATTGCCAAATCGCTCCTAGAAGAGCCACTCCATCAAATCCCATTTCATGGCAACTACTTATTGTGGATGGTTCGATTCCGCCCAACGCATACACCTGAGTACTACAGACTCTCTTGAAACTCAGCAAAGCCGATCGCAGTTCAGCGATTTCCCAGCTTGGCTTATATCCTGCTTTAGAAATCGAGGGAAAGACGGGGCTAAGAAACAGGTAATCCCACTGATTCAAAGATCCGTCCAGATCACCCAATCGATGAACCGAACGACTAAGCGATTGACCTTTGGAACATGAATCCTGCCACAGACCGACACACTCCAATTGGGTGACGTCGTCCTTGATATGCCGACCACCCAGGCCGAATTGATTTACAAGATCGTAAGCCTGATGAACAACCAATTTAGCTCTCCACTCTTTTGGTATCCCCTGAATGTACTGCGACAATGCATCATCATCCATGCCAGGTTTCCGTAGATGGAATCGGGACAAACCTGCCTCAAACAGTTTCACTACCCAGGCTGCTTCGTCGAGGTAATGGGTCTCGGGCGATAGGACGATTATTTCAGTCATCTATCCTCCTTGAGTTGCTTGAATAATGGTAACTCGATCACTCTCGTTTAATTCACAAGTAGACCAAGCCGAGCGAGTCACAACGGTTTCGTTAAGAGCAACAGCAATGCCCGTCTTCTCTGACAACTCTAAAGAAGTGATCAGTTCCTGAAGCGTGGAAACATCTGACAGACTTTTAACTTCGTCGTTTATCGAAATAGTCATCTCAAGTCTTTAAGTATTGGCTACGTATACTTCTCCACCCTGCTCCTTAAATTCAGCCGATTTCTCTTCCATTCCTTTTGCCAATGCATCTTCTTCGCTCATTCCTATTTCTGCAGCATAGCGGCGAACGTCTTCGGTTATTTTCATAGAACAAAAATTGGGGCCACACATCGAACAGAAGTGAGCATGCTTGGCACCTTCTGCTGGAAGCGTTTCATCATGGAAAGAACGGGCCTTCTCAGGATCGAGCGAAAGATTAAACTGATCTTCCCAACGAAACTCAAAGCGGGCCTTGGACAAAGCATTATCACGGTATTGCGACGCAGGATGCCCCTTGGCCAAATCAGCTACATGCGCAGCAATCTTGTAAGTAATAACCCCTTCGCGCACATCGTCTTTGTTAGGTAGCCCGAGGTGCTCTTTAGGCGTCACGTAACAAAGCATCGCTGTACCATACCAGCCAATCATGGCCGCACCGATACCACTCGTTATATGGTCATAGCCGGGAGCAATGTCTGTGGTAAGCGGACCCAAAGTGTAAAAGGGCGCCTCATGACACCACTCGAGCTGCTTTTCCATGTTCTCTTGAATCATATGCATCGGCACGTGACCTGGACCTTCGTTCATAACCTGCACACCGAATTTCCAAGCCCGGGTGGTGAGTTCGCCTTGCGTTTTGAGTTCGGCAAACTGGGCCTCGTCATTGGCATCCGCGATTGAACCGGGGCGCAACCCATCGCCAATCGAAAATGCTACATCGTAAGCTGCCATAATCTTACAAATATCATCCCAATGGGAATAGAGAAAATTCTCTTTGTGGTGAGCCAGACACCACTTCGCCATGATAGAGCCACCACGACTAACGATGCCCGTCATGCGCTTGGCGGTCATGGGAATAAAGGGTAACAACACACCTGCGTGAATGGTAAAGTAATCAACCCCCTGTTCGGCTTGCTCGATTAATGTGTCAGCAAATATTTCCCAAGTCAGGTCTTCGGCCTTGCCGTTCACTTTTTCCAACGCTTGGTAAATCGGCACCGTTCCGACCGGAACCGGACAGTTGCGCATAATCCATTCCCGGGTTTGGTGAATATTTTTACCGGTGGACAGATCCATGAGCGTGTCACCGCCCCATTTTACCGACCATCTCATTTTTTCCACTTCCTCGTCGATCGAAGATGCAACCGCGGAGTTACCTATATTGGTATTAATTTTCACCAGGAAATTTCGGCCGATAATCATCGGTTCAAGCTCCAGGTGATTTATGTTGGAAGGAATGATTGCTCTTCCCCTTGCCACTTCCGAGCGAACGAACTCAGGGGTAATTTCTTTGGGAATCGCTGCACCCCAGGACTGTCCAGGATGTTGAATGTTTAAGGTGTTTCGTTCCGCTTTGTCAGACATTTCCAAACCTTCGCGATAGGCCTGAAGCTTCATATTCTCACGAATCGCGATGTATTCCATCTCTGGAGTAATGATTCCTTTTTTGGCGTACTGAAGTTGAGTCACACAATGACCAGGCTTAGCTCGGTAAACCTTCTTCCCTAAATTATCAAACTCATCAAAATCACTGATTCCCTTCTTTTCAGCTGCCACTTCCTTATGCTTTTCTGAAAGGTAGCCATCGTCCTGAGGCTTAACCTCACGACCGACGTAGCTTTCAACATCATCGCGTTCAAGAATCCAGCCTTCCCTAAGCTTTGGAAGTCCCTTCGTGCAATCACCATGAAATTGAGCATCTCCCCAGGACCCTGAAGTGTCGTAGACACGAATGGGATCATTCCCTTCGAGGCTACCATTCGGTAATCGGGTTTGCTGTAAGGCGATTTCCCGCATGGGCACTTGAATATCCGGTCGACTTCCCTGAACATAAACACGTTTGGAATTAGGGAAAAGACTGTGATCGGTGGACTGAAGTTGAATACTATTTTCGGACATTTGAGACAGTGTGTTGGGACACATTCTCGACTTCCATTGTGAAATCCGCCTTTGAGTATTTCATCTGCACGGATTCCCTACGGCGGTCTTAAACGCATCAGGTTCTAAGGATTTGGAGGCCGATCGCGCCTCGTTCTCAGCTCCACGCCCGGAGCTCTCCCATATGCTTTTTAAGTAAGGTGATTTGGACCCAATCGACTAGCAATATAAATCGCCAAAGATTACTACAAACTTACTAACAATTAGTGGATAGAGATGGATTTCTATCCTTAATCGCTACCACCTGACTTTCGTCTGCTTCCATGCGATGCAGAGCTTCCAGGCTTTCGTCTCTCAAAACCTCAATCTCCTCAAAGCTGGTCAATCGACTCATTCGGTTGCGCAACTGCCTCGCTCCAGGAAAGCCAGCGACAAACGAAACCATACGTCCCTTCATAATTCCGAGTATCATCTCTGTCCGCAAATGCGCATAATGACCTCTCATGATCTCTGCATACCGAAGTACAAAATCCCAACGCTCTTCAACCGAGGGTGGAGTCGACGGTTTCCCCTTTTCCAAAAGCGACTTTATAGATTCAAAAATCCAGGGATTCCCGATCGCCGCACGCCCGATCATAAGTCCACTCACATTAAACTGCTCACGCAATTGATGAATATCATAACGGGAAGCGATACTTCCGTTTCCAATCACTGGAATGGAAATGACCTCTGCCGTTTCGTGAATGATTTCCCAATTCGCATCGCCTTTGTATCCTTGGGCTTTGGTTCGACCGTGAATCGCCAAGGCCTGAATACCGACCGATTCCAAGAGCCTACCAGCCTCGGGGGCCACCAATGAATCACTATCCCACCCGATTCGAATTTTTGCCGTAACCGGGTAATCGGGCACCGCTTTGACCACCGCTTCGCAAATATTTCCCAACAAAGGTAAATCCCTTAACAATGAAGAACCTGCATTCTTACAAGTCACCTTCTTGGCAGGACAACCGAAATTCAAATCAATGAAGGTCGGATTCAGTCGATCCACAATCATTCTGGCAGCATCCGCCATTACGTCAGCTTCAGATCCAAAAATCTGCACACCCATGGGCCGCTGATCTTCGGTGAACTCGATCGAGTTCCAAACCTTGGAATCACCTCTTAAAATAGCATCCGCCAGTACGAATTCTGAAACGACTACATCAGCGCCCTTTTCCTTGCACAGCTTACGAAAGCCAATGTCGGTAAACCCAGCCATTGGAGCCAAATACAAGGGAAATTTCCCATCCTCAAACCAAGGAAGCATGCCGGTAAAATGGGAATCCAAGTAAAACTGTCAAGCGAGGCACTTCTTCAATTCCTCCTATTCATTTTCCCTCCGTTCTCTCAATCCCGAGAGCCAGAACCATCACCATCATTCTGTTCCCCATGATTTTGTCTCTTTTCTTTTTCACAGAATCCCCCGGGATCGCCACCTGTCTCGCAGTATTTGAAGGAGGCGGATACGTCGCGCCGCATGTCTTAGGAGGCGGAAGCCCCAGCTTGGCATCTTTGAAGTTGATTGGTAATGAATGAACCAATCTTTCAGGATATTAACCGCTCGGCGATCGTCCCGAGTTTCTTGTCCATTTCTGGAAAGATATTTTTGTGCTCTTTGCGTTCTTTTGCGGCTATTCATTTTTTTCAAAAGCGGCATTGCGAGGACGCAATAGCCCTACCCGTTTATTTGTGTGAATCTGCGTTTATCTGCTGTGCCGTGTCGTAGCCTTGGCGGAGACGGGTGGTTAAAGCCTGTATCTTTTCCCTTTGAGAAATAATTTGTACAAGGCAACTAAGGAAACAGAGCTGTATTGATTTTTTTCCTCCGTTTGCTTCCTGTTCAAAAATTTGTCCCTTCGTGGATAACAAACTACAAAGAAATATGTGTTAACTACGAAAAGTGCTGAATTACGCGAAAATCTGAAAACAGGTTCCCTTTAAAAAGCACAAACTAACCACGAATGGATCACGAATATTTTGTCGTTTTTTATCAGTGAAAATCAGTGCCATCAGCCGTGCCGTGTCGTAGCCTTGGCGAAGACTGGTGGTTAAATTTTGTATCTTTTTTCCGTTTAGAAAAATGCCTTGAACCCTTCGACATTGCTCAGACCAAGACAAGGCAACCGAGGAAACAAAGTTGTATGGTTTTTCCTCCGTTATCTCCGTTAGCTTGTGTTCAAATAAAAAAATGAACGAACAAACCCTTCAGGATATCGGACCGCTCGGCGATCAGTCCCTACCTCATGATTCGTGTCACTTGGTGTCCATTCGTGGTTTCATAATTACAATATCTGAGTGAATCTGCGTTTATCTGCCGTGCCGTGGCGGAGCCTTGGCGGAGACTGGTGGTTGAGTAAAACTTTGGTTGGGCTTTGCGCTTTCTCTGTGTCTCAGCGCACTCCGAGGTTATATTTTTCTATTCTCAACTATTTAGCTTACTCAAAATTCTTGGCCAATCTTCAATTTTCCCAAGTCGATCACTGGCTTTGCTTTCTCATTCACAATAACCTTAGCGGGATTCACCAATCGCTTTATCTTTCCGATTTGGTCTTCAACTTTCTTCGGCGATATTGACACCGTCGTTCCAAGTTCCTGGGCAAACAAACTAACCTGAAGTTCTTCCAGCATCCAACGCAGTTGCTGCAAAAGTAAATTGGCATTCCCGGGAAACCCGGCATCCGTGCTCCAAGCCAGGTATTGTTTTTTATATTCGTTCAACTGCTCGGCCCGCTTGAGATCTTTTTGAGGATCATTTAAATACCGGTCTCGCCTCACGGCCATAGCCTTCAAATACCTGGGGTATTCCTTGAGTTGTTTGTAAGGGGTGGTAATTAGAAAATCACTCGGAATGAGTCGCACCAAATCATCTGCCATTCCAACATAACCACGTTTCTCAATTGAGAAGCGCTGCCTTTCTTTAAAAATAATTTCGAGCAAATCACAAAACGATGGGACCAATCCTTTCAGTTCTTTCCGTATGCGAAGCAAAAGAGTTTCAAATCGCTTTTGCTTTAACGGCAGCACTTCTTCCGACCGATAAAGGTGGCGGCACAAATGTACATATGCGTATTTCTGCAACGTATCCTGGTGAAGAAAAGTGACACACAAAGGCGCCAGCTTCTTTAGATCGCGTAAATCCTTTTGCAACCAGGCCAACTCATACCGTAGCACTTGCGCCAACAAGGTCGGCATCGCTTTTCGTGTTTCGAGATCCGCTTCAGCACGCGACTTATAGAGTACCACATCGCAGACATCTTTTGATGCTAACAATCCGGGGTACCCATAAACGGGCACACCCGCGAAGTGACTCACCTCAACCCGCTCGGGCAAATCTCCAAAATCCCATTCTTGTATCTCCTTCTTTCCCCACTTTCCCAGGGCAATCGACCAAGCATCTTCGTCCTTCTTTTCTTTTCGATGCTGGAGTTCTGCCTCCTTGATCCGCTGTTTGACTCCGGACGATAACCCCTCAATCGAACGAGCACTTGCTATTGGCTCATTCTTTTCATTCACCACCTCGATTCGAACTTTAAGATGATCGGGAATCGCCGAATAATCCCACACCACGGAAGGAATACCCACTCCGTATTTCTCTTTCACGATCACACTCAAAGCCTCACCCAAGCTGTAATCTCCCGGCTCCAATAGCTCCATGATCGTTTTGGCTTTATCAGCGATGGGAAATAGCTGACGCCGGACATCCTTGGGAAGTGCCCTGAGCAAGGCATCCACCTTTTTTTCTAAATACCCGGGGACGATCCAATCCAACGCACCTGCCTTGAACGATTCAAAGGCGTGCATGGGAATCTGAAGCGTTGCCCCATCTTCCTCTTCTCCCGGTTTGTAGGTGTATTTGAGCGACCGCTCCCCGTCGGACGTTTGAATCAAGCGTGGAAATTGATCCGAATCTTCTTCAAGTCCCTGCGCTCCGATCAATTGCTCTTCACTAATATATAGCTCCGTTTCTTCATGCGTCTTCAACCAACCCTGCAAGTCCTGAACCGAACCCACATGTTGGATACGTCTGCTGTAAAACTGATAAAGCGTCTCCTCCAAACCGAAGATGCCGGACTTCCGCATCCGGGCCTGGATTTGCTCAACCGATTCCAAAACCTTTCGATTATAATCACGGAACTTCAGTTGAGTACGCATCGTTTCACCAAGCAGGCCTTCTCGAATAAAAATCTCGGTCGCCTCTTCCGGATTTATTTTAACGTAGCCAACACGCTTCACCTCAACTTCAAGGCCAAGAAGAATAGAGCGTTGCTTTGCTACCACACGTTCACCTTTTACGTCCCACACTGGATCAGAGTGGCGATATTGAATAAGGTGCGCACCAAGCTCTGTTAGCCAGTCCGGATCAATTCCCGCAACCGTTCGTGCATAGACCTGCCCCGTTTCAACAATCTCGGACGCCACAATCCATTCCGGCGTCTTACCTTCGATCGCATCTGTTTGCCTGCCCTGAGCCTGTCGAATGGGAACTCCTTCGTTTTTCTTCCTGAGCTCGCGGCTGGCTTTTTTATCAAACAACGCCGACCCGGGAAAGATAATCGCTTTTCGGTTTCTCGCTGCACGGTAATAGTTTCCCATATCCTTCAAACAAACATTGCTGAGCAATCCAGCCACAATCGATTTATGGATCGAGACATAATCCACATTTGCACTACTCTTTCGATACTCACCAAGCTCTTTCATCACTGACACCAGTTGCTGGTGAACATCCCGCCATTCACGCATACGAAGGTAGGACAAATAGTGACTCTTACAAAATTTCCTCAACTGGTTTTGAGTAAGCTTCTCTGTTTCGTCATGATACGCCGCCCAAATGTTGTAGAGCGTTATAAAGTCAGAGCTTTCGTCTCGAAACTTTTTATGCATGGCATCCGCTTCTTCACGCTTTTCCTCGGGCCGTTCACGTGGATCCTGAATGCTAAGGCCAGCCGCAATAATCAACACCTCCTCCAAAGCCCGCTCCTTCTTTGCTTCCAGTATCATTCGCCCCACCGTCGGATCCACCGGCAAATGCGCCAATTGCTTTCCAAGCGAAGTAAGCACATACCCTGAATTCCCCTCGACCCTTGCCTCTCGCCCCCTGGCCTGAGCTTGTCGAACGGCCTCGCCCCTCGTCCCTTTTCCTTCGCCTCTCGCCCCTCGTCCCTCGCCTCTCGCCCCTCGTCCCTCGCCCCTTTCCAACGCCCCCAATTCTACCAGCAACTGATACCCCGACTGAATAGCCCGTGGACTCGGTGGATCAATAAACGGGAAGGTCTCAATATCTCCCAAATCGAACACCAGCATGCGCAGGATTACCGCAGCTAAATTGGATCTCAAAATTTCGGGCTGAGTGTATTCTGGTCGTTTAAGGAAATCGTCCTCCGAATATAAACGAATACAGATTCCGTTTTCTACACGACCGCATCGACCCTTACGTTGATTGGCGCTGCTTTGCGAAACCGGTTCAATGGGCAAGCGTTGCGTCCGCGTCGCTGAATTATAGCGACTCAATCGAGCGTATCCCGTATCCACAACAAATCGAATCCCGGGAATCGTCAAAGAGGTTTCCGCAATGTTGGTAGCAAGTATTACTTTGCGTCCCGGAGATGAACCAAAGACCTTCTGTTGATCCCCGGAAGACATCCTCCCAAACAAACACAGGACCTCAACCCGCTTCCAACCGCGACCGGCCAAAGCATCTCTTGCTTCACGAATATCTTTTTCAGCTGGAAAAAAAACCAGAATATCCCCACGAGAATAGTCTTTGACCAATCCCTCAACTGCAGCGACCACTCCATCGATGTAACTCCCTTCCCCACCGGGCAACAGCTCCTCCAGGGGAAGGTATTCCAAATCGACCGGAAACATTCTGCCTGATACCTCGATGATTGGAGCATCATCAAACGCTTTCGAAAATGACTTGGTGTCGATCGTCGCGGAGGTAATGATAATCTTCAGATCCGACCGCTCTTTTCGCAATTGATTCAAGTAACCTAAAAGAAAATCGATATTCAGGCTCCGCTCGTGCGCTTCATCGATAATGATGGTGTCATATTCCAGCAAAAGCCTGTCTCCATGAACCTCCGACAATAACATCCCATCTGTCAGAAATTTGATACGCGTATCCTTGGATGTTTTGTCAGTAAACCGGATCTGGGCACCCACTTCCCGCCCCCAGTCCACCTTGAGCTCCTCGGCTACACGTTGAGAAACCGTAAGAGCAGCGATCCTTCGAGGCTGCGTACAGGCAATTTTACCTCTTACACCAAGTCCCGCATCCAGACACAACTTCGGTAACTGGGTCGTCTTTCCCGAACCCGTCTCACCAGCAATCACGACCACCTGATTCTCCTGAATCGTTTTTCTAATAATTTCCCGGTTCTGAGAAATCGGTAGGTCCTCTGGAAACTTAATATTCGGCAGAGAATCCAGAATCTCGGCACAGCGATTCGCAGACGCTTTGGCTTCAACCAGAAAACCATCCAACTTCTTCTCCACCGACTTCGGATTCCGCGGGGGAAGCAGCCGACTCACCTCGTCTCGGACACGCTCAGCCAATGATACCTCACACTCGGGTAACAATCGCTCCAACTCCGCCGCCTGTTCCTTCCAATCCATTTATCCGCCAGACCTTGGAAATCGAATCCTTGCGGGTCAATTTCTTATGACAGGGTGAATTCGCTGATCATGCCAAATCGGTCTGAGTATCAAACAAACCCAATTCCCCACCAAATGATGAAACGACAACCAATCCCGTTACGAAACGATCGACTTTGGGTAATTCATAAATAAATGGACTGACCACTGGTAGTCACCCGTACTATCATAATAATCGATATGAAATATGAACATCGACCCAATTTGCTCTGCTGACCCTATTTGCTCTGCTCGGTTGTTTGGTGCACAGAGTTTGGCCGCATGCCTTTCTTACAAGCGAATGGAACCGGTCGTGACCACAACCCAAGTACCTTTACATGCTTCATGGCGGGCGCCGGAGTTAAGAAAGGCTACAGTTATGGAGAGAGTGATGAATTCGGATTCAAAGCCGCAGTCAACCCAACCACGGTCTACGATTTCAACGCCACCCTGCTCCACCTCATGGGACTCGACCACGAACGCCTTACCTTCTATCACAACGGTATCGAACGTCGCCTTACTCACGTGCATGGACATGTCATAGAAGACATGTTGGCGTAGGCACAATTATTCTCAAAACACAGGGAAAGTCATTAAAGCGTGTGAATAACCTGTTGATATCAATTTATTGCCGTAAGTATACATATGTTCACTATATTTAGGAGTGTGCACATCTTACCGCCCCCGCCAGGCTAAGGCTTCGCCACTCTGGCAATGCCTGAAATCCTCCCTCGACGATTTCTTTCAAGTTTATTCCACCCAGTACCAGCCCACGCTGGGACCGCTCCGGCCAGAACTGGAGGAAGCATTCAATCGATTTCTACGCTGCGGTGATCTCACCCACGGTTTCCTGCGGGTGCGTTGCGGCCATTGTGACCATGAATACCTGCTTCCCTTTACCTGCAAGCAACGCGGTATCTGCCCTACCTGCCATCAACGCCGCACCGTTGATACCGCACAAACCATC